>JAFGNI010000556.1 GCA_016927095.1 Anaerolineae bacterium
AACCTGCTGGACGTGCTCAACGCCCAGTATGTGACCACGGCACGCGCCAAGGGCCTCAAAGAACGGAAGGTCATGCTCAAGCACGCGGTACCGAACGCGCTGCACCCGATCGTGATGTACCAGGGCATGGTGCTGCCTTACATGGTCCAGGGCGAGCTGGAGGCGGCGGTGGTGTTGAGCATTCCCACCATCAGCCCGCTGTTCTATGGATCCTTGGTGAACCAGGACATCTACATCACGGGCGGGATTCTGCTGATGTACGGTGTCATGCTTGTCTTCGGCAACCTACTCGCCGACATCTTCCTCGCCGTGCTGGATCCGCGCATTCGTTACACGTGACGAGGGGCCGCGGGCAGCTCGCCACGAGGAGGTCCGACTAAAGGCTATGGTACAGTTAGGAGCGTGCATATGAACCAGACGAATGATGAGGAGCTGAGAGTCACAGAGGGCACCGCACAAGGCGCCGCAGAAGGGCACGAGGGCTACTTTGACCTTGTCTGGCGCAAGTTCAAGAAGAGCCGGCCCGCGATTGTGGGCGGCTTGCTTGTCATTATGCTGGCTGCGATCGCGATCTTCGCCGAGTTCTTCTCCCCCACGGATCCGAACGCACTGGCGATGTCCGAGAGCTTCATGCCCCCCCAGCGCATCTACTTCATCGATGCCGAAGGTAGGTTCCACCTCCGTCCCTTCACCTACAACCAGATGATCGAGCTCGATCCCGTCACCTTTGCCCCGATCTGGACCTACGACACAAGCCGGCCCTATTATCTGAAGTTCTTCGTCAGAAGCTGGGAGTACAAGCTGCTGGGGTTCATCCCGATGCGACTGCATCTCTTCGACGTCGAAGAGGGTGGCACGATCCACTTACTGGGGACCGAGAAGTTCGGTCGCGACCTATGGGGGCGGGCGTGCCGCGCCGGTCGCATCTCGCTCTCCATGAGCCTCTTCGGGACCCTCATCAGCGTCGCCGTCGGCTCCGTGCTGGGCGTCGTCTCCGGATACTTCGGAGGTGCGGTCGACGGCTTTCTGCAGCGCTTCATCGAGGTCGTGCGCAGCTTCCCGCAGTTGCCGCTGTGGATGGCGCTTTCCGCCCTCATCCCGCCCACCTGGACGTCGTTGCGGGTCTTCGTGATTATGTCCTTCATCTTTGCCATGTTGTCGTGGACCATGCTGGCGCGCGAGGTCCGCGGCAAGGTGATGTCCTATCGGGAGACCGACTTCATCCTGGCTGCCAAGGAGATGGGAGCCTCCGATGCTCGCGTGATCTTCATGCATCTCTATCCCAACAGCCTCAGCCACATCATCGTCGTCTTGACGATGTCGATCCCGGAGATCATCATGGCCGAGGCTTTCCTCAGTTTCTTGGGCATCGGGATCCAGGAGCCCTGGGTGAGCTGGGGCCTGCTGATGCACGATGCCCAGAACCTGCAGACGCTGGGCACCCATCCTTGGATTATGACACCGGTGATCTTCATCATCGTCGCGGTGCTCGGGTTCAACTTCCTGGGCGATGGGCTGCGGGATGCGGCGGATCCCTATGCCATTGTCCGCTAAGCATAAGGAGCGACCTTTGAGTAAGCCCCGGCGTTACGTGTGGTGGGCATGGCTAATCGCTGCCGCGGTGCTCATCGTCGGCTGCGTATCGACCATGCGCGCGGAGCGTGAGAGACCGGCGAATGCGCCCGCTGAACCTGGAGGGTTGGCCCGCAAACCGGCTGCTGCCTCTGCCGCGTTGCCTACGCCGACGCCAGAGGCGCAGAGAGCTAGTGGCGGCGTGTCCACACCGGCCCCTGGACCTAAGTTTACGCTCCCCATCGGTGTCATCGCCGGCGTCGTTCGGGATGCGGAGGGCCCCGTGGCGGGGGCCAGGGTCAGGGTGAAGCTCACCGACTACGTGACCACCTCCGCTGCCGACGGTACTTTCCGGTTGGAGGGCTTGCCCATCACCCGTCCTGTGTCGGTGACGGCCTGGCACGAGGGCTACTACGTGGGCCACAACACCGGCACGCCTGGACTGGCGCCCATTACGATCACGATGAAGCCCCACTACACCACCGACAACCTTGACTGGGAGTGGTTCACCTTCGACGGCGTCATGGGCTCGGCCAGCTGTGCGCCCTGCCATCCCTCCTACGACGAATGGAAGGCCGACGCCCACGGTCAGGCTGGCCAGAACCCGCGCTTCCTCTCGGTGTATGAGGGCACCGATGTTCACGGCAACCAGAGCCCCATCACGCAGTTTGATGAGAACGGCTACGTCCAGCCGGATCCTGACGTGCCCTACTACGGTCCCGGCCTGAAGACGGACTACCCGGACCGCGATTGGAACTGCGCGGCGTGTCACACTCCAGTCGCGTCGAAGCTTGATCCCGACGACACGTGTGCGTGGTCTGGCTGCCATATGGCGACCACGGCGTTCCTCTCCGACGAGGTCAACTACGGCGTCGATCCCGCGAACCTGACGGGCTACCAGGCCGACGGCATCGGCTGTGATTTCTGTCATAAGATCGGCGAGGTCTATCTCGATCCCAAGACCGGGCTCCCCTATCCCGATCGACCCGGCATCTCCTCGATGCGCATCTACCGGCCTGAGCCGGAAAACGAGCTCTTCTTCGGCACCCACGATGACACTACACGACGGGTCACCTATCTGCCGCTGTTGGAGGAGAGCGCCTATTGCGCGCCGTGCCACTACGGTGTCTTCAACGGCGTCGTTGGGGCCCCCGGCGAGGTGGCGGGCGGCACGGTTGTCTATAACTCGTATGGTGAATGGCTGGAGAGCCCCTACAGTGATCCTGAGACCGGGCAGACCTGTCAGGACTGCCACATGCCCACCGTGGACTACGACTACTACGTCTACCCTGAGATGGGCGGGGAGATCCGCGATCCTGAGGGCATTCACAATCACCTGATGCCCGGCGTCACCGACAAGGCGTTCATGCAGAACGCGGTCACGATGACGGCGACGGCTTCGCTCGAGGGCAACTTGGTGCACGTTCAGGTCAGCATCACGAACGACAATACCGGTCACCATGTTCCCACGGGAGCCCCTATGCGGCACCTGATCCTCGTGGTTGAGGCGCGGGACGCCGGTGGCAAGACCCTTGCGCTGGTCGATGGCCCCGTGCTGCCGGCGTGGACGGGGAACTACGCGGGTGAGCCGGGCGAGGCCTATGCCAAGCTCCTCAAGGACGAATGGTCCGGCGAGATGCCCACGGGTGCCTACTGGCGACCCATTCAATTGGTAAGCGACAACCGCAT
>JAFGNI010000557.1 GCA_016927095.1 Anaerolineae bacterium
ACGCCGGCGGCCCCGGTATCAGCGCTGTGCATCTTCGAGTATGTCTACTTCGCCCGCCCGGATTCCGTCATCGAGGGACACTCCGTGCACGGCGTGCGCCGGAAGATGGGGGCCGCGCTCGCCAATGAGCATCCCATCGACGCCGATATGGTTGTCGGCGTACCGGATTCCGCGACAGCTCACGCCATCGGCTATGCCAATGAAGCGGGAATCCCCTTTGGCGAGGGTTTGATCAAGAACCGGTACATCGGCCGCACGTTCATCCAACCGGACGAACGCCTGCGCCGTCGCAAAGTGGCGTTGAAGTACAACCCTTTGCCAGATCTAGTGGGCAAGCGCATTGTCCTGGTGGATGACTCCATCGTCCGCGGCACCACCAGTGGACCGATCATCGCACTGCTGCGCCAGGCTGGTGCCAAGGAGATCCACATGCGGGTTGCCTCGCCGCCGATCCGGTATCCCTGCTTCATGGGTGTAGATATGGCGACGCACGATGAGCTCATTGCTGCGCGCAAGTCTGTCGACGAGATCACGTCGGAGATTCGCGTCGACAGCCTGGGCTACCTCTCGCTGGAGGGGCTGCGCAGCGTTGTGCCCTACGAAAGCACGGGCCATTGTCAAGCCTGCTTCAGCGGCGAGTATCCGGTCCCGGTTGAGATCCCGCTGACCAAACAGGTATTTGAGAGTTAGCGGCACGCCACTGGCGTCCGCCGTCAGAAGCAGCGGTGCGCGCCGGCTCGTACACGCACCGAGGGAAGGAGACCCATGCGCACGCTTGTAATCGGCTCGGGTGGCCGTGAACACGCCCTGGCCTGGAAGCTCCTGCTATCGCCCCAGGTCAGTGAGGTTTTCGTCACACCGGGCAATAGTGGTACCGGACGCCTGGCACAGAACGTTGACGTCAACGTGACCGACATTCCTGCCCTGGTCGCGTTCGCCAAGGCCCATGCTGTCGACCTTACCGTCGTCGGTCCAGAAGCACCGCTTGTCGCCGGCATCGTCGATGCGTTCCAAGCTGCTGGGCTGCGCGCGTTTGGCCCTAGCGCGGCGGCGGCGCGGCTAGAGGGCTCGAAAGCCTTTGCCAAGGAGTTCATGGTTCAGGAAGGGATCCCCACAGCTGAAGCACGGATCTTCGACGATTACAAGGCCGCCCGGGCGGCCCTCATCGATCACCGAGGGCCCATCGTGGTCAAAGCCAGCGGGCTTGCCGCAGGCAAGGGTGTGCTGCTCTGTGACACGCGCGCGGAGGCCGAACGGGCCCTCCACCAGATCATGGTGGCACGCGTCTTCGGCGATGCCGGGGACCGGGTCCTCCTGGAGGAGCGGCTCGAAGGTGAGGAGGCCTCCCTCTTGGCCTTCTCCGATGGCCAAACCGTGGTACCGATGCTGCCCGCACGGGACTACAAGCGCGCGCTCGACGGTGACCAAGGGCTCAACACAGGCGGTATGGGTGGCTACGCCCCCTCCCCTTACTTGGACGCGGAGACGGTCGAGGTGCTGACTGCGCAGGTCCTGCAGCCCACGATCGATGGCATGCGCCGCCGCGGCACGCCCTACGTTGGCGTGCTCTATGCAGGCCTGATGCTCACCGGCAAGGGGCCGCGCGTGCTCGAGTTCAATGCCAGGTTCGGTGATCCCGAGGCCCAGATCCTCCTCCCCCTCCTCCGCTCCGATCTGGTCAACGTGATGCTCGCTTGCATCGAAGGTCGCCTCACAGCATCGGACGTCACATGGCGTGACGGCTACAGCGTCGGAGTCGTGCTCGCTTCCGGTGGGTATCCCGCAAGCTATGAGAAAGGCAAGCCCATCAGCGGACTCGCCGAGGCTGGTGAGATCGCCGACGCAATCTTCCACGCCGGGACACGTCGCGAGGATGACGAGGTCGTGACCGCAGGGGGTCGCGTCCTGGCGGTAACGGCGACAGCCGCCACCCTCCACGACGCCCGCCACCGTGCTTACGAGGCCGTGGGCAAGATCCGGTTCAACAAGATGCACTACCGTACCGACATCGCCACGCCGCAACCCGCAGCCCAGGTCCCGGTCGCAATGGCCGAGAGATCCGTACCATCCAACTCGGGTGCCGGCGCCCCGGACGTGCCCGCTCCGGCAGCGAGGAGCGCCTATGCTGCAGCCGGCGTGGACATCGACGCCGGTGAGCAGGCTGTGGCATTGATGAAGAAGGCCGTGCAGGCCACTTACACCCCCGAGGTGCTGGGGGGCATCGGCGCCTTCGGCGGTTCGCTAAGCATCGGCGCGTTGAGTCGGGCTCACGACCTGGTTTTGGTTGCCACGACCGACGGCGTGGGCACCAAAACGATGATCGCGGAGGCGATGGGCATCTACAACACCGTAGGCCACGATATCGTCAACCACTGCGTCAACGACATCCTGGTCCAGGGCGCGCGCCCCCTGATCTTCCTTGACTACATTGCCGCCGCGGAGCTGGACCCGGTTCAGATTGCGACGGTTGTGGGCGGCTGCGCCGCGGCCTGCGAGGCCGTCGGGTGCGTACTGATCGGCGGAGAGACGGCAGAGATGCCGGGCGTCTACCGTCCGGGCGCCTTTGACCTGGTCGGCACGATGATCGGGTGGGTGGATCGCGGGGCATTGATCGATGGCCAGGCCGTCCATCCCGGCGATGTCTGCCTCGGCATCCCTTCATCCGGGCTGCACACCAACGGGTTCTCCTTGGCCCGCCACGCACTGGCCGACATCGGTTGGGAAACACTGGTGCCCGAGCTGGGGCGGTCGCTGGGTGAGGCCTTGTTGGCGCCACACCGTCCCTATCTGCGCGAAGTGGAGGCGCTCTGGGATGCAGGCGTGACCGTCAAGGCGATGTCACATCTGACCGGCGGTGCCTACATCGAGAACCTGCCGCGCGTCCTTCCCGAGGGCGTGGGGGCGCGCATCGATCGTGCTGCTTGGGAGGTCCCCTTCATCTTTAGGCTCATTCAGAAGCGCGGGCAGGTGGCCGACCGCGAGATGTACCGTGTGTATAACATGGGCATGGGAATGGTCGTCTTCTTGGCACCACAGGACGTCGATGCGGCCCGCCGGGCGCTCCCCGAAGCTGTGGTCATCGGCGAAGCGACAGCCTGGGATGGCCAAGCCCCGCGCGTGATGATCTAGACACTGAAAGGTATCCTATGAGATACGACTCCCTGGATGGCACCTGGCACCTCTACGGCTATCCGGAACGCGAGAGTCCCATTCGCGAACCTGAGGACCTGCGGGCGCACGTCGACGAATGCATTCCGGGTATAGTGCCGGGCAATGTAGAACTGGACCTCGTCCGAGCCGGCATACTCCCGGACCCTTTCCTCGCCAACAACGTCCATGCGTTGCGTCCCTTTGAGCTCTATGAGTGGTGGTACGAGCGGACCTTCCGCCTGTCAGAGTCGATGCAACGGGCAAGCGGGTCCATCCAGTTGGTCTTCGAGGGCATCGACTGCATGGCCGACATCTGGTTGAACGGACAACAGATCGGTCACACTGCGAACATGCTGATCGCTCACCGCTTCGAGGTCAGGCACCTCCTGCGGAAACAGGATGCCAACCACCTGGTCGTGCGGCTGAAATCTCCGATTCTTGAGGCACTCTCCCGCCCCTATGATCCGTCTCTGGCGACCTGGGGCTTTGGTGAGGGGCGGCTGTGGGTTCGGAAGGCTGCCCATAGCTACGGATGGGACATCATGCCCCGGGCCCTCTCGGCAGGTCTGTGGCGCTCGGTCTCCCTCCAAGCCCACGAGGCACATGAGATCGTGGATCTCGTCTTCCACACCCAACGGCTTGATGCGGGCCGCGCCACAGTCGAGCTCTACTTCGAGGTGGAGACCGCACCGGAGCGACTCCTGGACCTCAGCTTGCGGCTGACCGGACGTTGCCGGGGAGCAACCTTTGACGTCCGGCGCCCGGTCCGGTTCAAAGCCGGGACGATCACCTTTGACATTGCAGATCCGATCCTTTGGTGGCCTTGTGGCTATGGCGAGCCAGACCGGTACGACGTCCACGTGGCGTTGATGGCTGGTGACGAGGTCCTTGCCCGGCGGGATACCACCTTGGGCATCCGCACGATCGAGCTGGTACGCACCGACACGACAAGCGCTGAACACCCCGGAGAGTTCCTCTTCAAGGTCAATAAAGTTCCCATTCTGTGCAAGGGGACGAACTGGGTGCCTGCCGATGTCTTCCACAGCCGAGATGCAGAGCGCATCCCCGATATTCTGGCGCTGGCGGTCGACGTAGGATGCAACATCATCCGCTGCTGGGGCGGCGGCGTGTACGAGGACGCGGCGTTCTATGAGTTCTGCGACGCCCACGGCATTCTTGTGTGGCAGGACTTTGCGTTGGCGTGCGCGCGTTACCCGCAGGATCCGCTATTCCTGGAGACGATCAGGGAGGAGGCACTCACGGTTGTCCGGAAGCTCAGATCCCATCCGTGCATTGCGCTCTGGTGTGGGGACAACGAGTGCGACATGCTCTACGATGACCCGTCCCAGAACCGCATCACTCGGGAGATCCTGCCACAGGCGGTGTTTCAAGCGGATCCCCACCGTCCCTACTTACCCAGTTCCCCGTATATAGCACCGGCAAGCAACGGACAGCAGGCGCTACTGCCGGAGCAGCACCTGTGGGGTCCACGCGACTACTACAAGAGCGAGTTCTATACACAGCACACCGCGCACTTCGTCAGCGAGATCGGCTACCACGGTTGCCCTAACCTTTCCGCCATAAAGCGTTTCATCGACGCCGGCGAGCTCTGGCCCTGGCAAGGGAACGTGCAGTGGATCACCCATTGCACCGCACCGGCAGGACTAGACGACGACCGCAGATACCGCGTGCAGCTGATGGTCGACCAGATCCAGGAGCTCTTCGGCATCCGGCCAGACGACTTGGAAACCTTCATCCTGGCATCACAGATCTCCCAGGCCGAAGCGAAGAAGTACTTCATCGAGAGCACGCGTCTGGCCAAATGGCGGCGCACCGGTGTGATCTGGTGGAACCTCATGGACGGCTGGCCCCAGTTCTCAGACGCCGTGGTCGACTACTACTTCGGCAAGAAACTCGCCTATCACTACATCAAGCGCGTGCAACAACCACTGTGTCTGATCATGACAGAACCGAGTGGTTGGCACGTTCGGCTGATCGCCGGCAACGACAGCCGAACGGATTTCCGCGGTGGTTTCCGTGTCTGGGACGCTGACACAGGTGAGACGGTGTTAGCCGGCGCCTACTTGAGTGCTGCGGGCACGACCACCGAGTTGGGGGCACTCAAGGTATCGCGAGGCGACCAGTGCCTCTACTTGATCGAATGGACCGTTGAGGGCGAGGGCGCTGACGCCATCCAAGGCAACCACTACCTATTGGGGACACCTCCCTTCAGCCTGTTCCGCTACAGCCACTGGTTGAGCCAAATCGCATCGCTGTCACCCGCGTTCGCCGCAGATCAAGTGGGCAAGTAGCGGCTGCCCCCCCCAAAGGAACTAGAGCTATGACAAGAATCGCGGTTCTCATTTCGGGCAGCGGCACCAACCTGCAGGCCATCATCGACGCGGTCGCGAACGGACAGCTACCCGACATTGAGATCGCCGTCGTCGTCTCCAACCGGCGCGAAGCCTACGGTGTCAAGCGGGCGATTCAACACGGTATCCCGCTGGTCTACTTCCCCCTGCTCCCCTATACCAACGCGGGACGCCCCCGGCAGGAGTATGACGCGGATCTCGCACGGATCTTGGGAGGTTTTGGTGTCGAGTGGGTCGTGCTGGCAGGTTGGATGCACATCTTCACCCATGCCTTCGTCCGGCAGTTCCCAAGCCATGTGCTCAACCTACACCCCGCCCTCCCCGGCACGTTCCCCGGCACCCACGCCATCGAACGCGCCTTCGAGGCCTACCAAGCCGGCAAGATCATCGAGACGGGGGTGATGGTCCACCTTGTGCCCGATGAAGCTGTCGACGCCGGCCCCGTCGTCGCACAGCGCAAGGTGCCCATACTGCCGCAGGATACGCTGGAGAGCCTTGAGGGCCGCATCCACGAAACGGAACATGTGCTGTTGGTCGGAGCCATCCGGGCCCAGATCACCGGCAACCCGCATTAGAAACACGTTAACTTTAGCAGTCTCCCCTTGAGAGTGCTTGACAACGCCTCCGAATCGTGCTATCATTTTTGATGAAGTTGGCACTCACACCACACGAGTGCTAAAACCTTGCAAACCAAAATCACAAGTCGGAGGTAAGGTATGAGCGTAAAGATTCGACCCCTTGGTGATCGTGTGATCGTTGAGCCCAGTGATGAGGACGAGATGACCTTTGCCGGAGGTCAATTGGTGCTACCCGACACGGCGAAAGAGAAACCCCAACAGGGAACGGTGCTAGCTGTCGGTCCGGACGTCGAGGTGGAAAACGAAGACGGCAAAGTGATTGGGCCCCAAGTGGATGATCTGGTCATCTTCGCGAAGTACGCCGGCACCACGTTCAAGACCCGCGACGGCAAGGAAATGCTGATCCTGCGGGTTGATGACATCTTGGGTGTTATCGAAGAGTAAACGCTTCTACAAACGACAGACACTAACGACAGCCGTTTTGACCAACATCTTGGGAGGAATAGAGAAATATGGCTAAGCAGTTACAATTCGGAACGCAAGCCCGCAATCGCCTGAAGAAAGGCATGGACGTACTGGCCAACGCCGTAGTCACGACCTTGGGGCCCAAGGGCCGCAACGTTGCATTGGATAAGAAGTGGGGCTCCCCCACCATCACGCACGATGGCGTGACCGTCGCAAAGGAAATCGAGCTAGAGGACCCCTTTGAGAATATGGGTGCCCAGCTCCTCAAAGAGGCCGCCACGAAGACGAATGACATCGCTGGTGACGGCACCACGACTGCGACGCTCTTGGCACACGTGCTCATTGAAGAGGGCATGAAGAACGTTGCCGCTGGCGCAAACCCGATGCTGCTGAAGCGTGGCATCTTGGACGCTGCCGAGGCTGTTGCCGCTTACATCTCCGACGCCGCCATCGAGGTTAACACCAAGGCCAACATCGCTAACGTTGCCGCCATCTCCGCTCAGGACCGCCAGATCGGCGAGCTGATCGCGGATGTGATGGACAAGGTTGGCAAGGACGGCGTCATCACCGTTGAGGAGTCCAAGGGCCTCGAGTTCGAGACCGAGTACGTCGAGGGTATGCAGTTCGACCGCGGCTATATCAGCCCCTACTTCGTCACGAACCCCGACACGATGGAAGCCGAGATCGAGGATGCCTACATCCTGATTCACGACAAGAAGGTCTCCGCCGCACAGGACCTCGTCCCCATTTTGGAGAAGCTGGTCCAGAAGGGCGCGCGCAACCTGGTCATCATCGCCGAGGATGTTGACGGCGAGGCTCTGGCCACGTTGGTTGTCAACAAGCTCCGCGGTTTGCTGACGGCGTTGGCCGTCAAGGCCCCCGGCTTCGGCGATCGCCGCAAGGCCATGCTGCAGGACATCGCTGTCCTGACCGGCGGGACCGTGATCACCGAGGAGCAGGGCCGTAAGCTCGACAGCGCCACATTGGCGGACCTGGGTCGCGCGGACAAGGTCATCACCACCAAGGACGACACCACGGTTGTCGGCGGTCACGGTGACGATAGAATGATCCAGGGCAGAATCGAGCAGATCAAGGTCGAGATGGACCGCTCCACGTCCGATTACGACCGCGAGAAGCTCCAGGAGCGGTTGGCCAAGCTGGCTGGTGGCGTCGCCATCATCCGTGTGGGCGCCGCAACCGAGACCGAGCTGAAGGAGAAGAAGCACCGCGTCGAGGACGCGTTGAGCGCAACCCGTGCCGCCGTCGAAGAAGGCATCGTGCCTGGAGGCGGTGTGGCACTCATCAATGCAATGCCCGCTCTCGACACTGTCAAGATGACCTACCCTGACGAGCAGACCGGTGTGTCGATCCTGCGTAAGGCGCTTCAGATGCCCGTTCGCCGCATCGCCGAGAACGCCGGCGAGGACGGCGCCGTGGTCCTGGCTGAGATCCGCCGCAAGCAGGCTGAGACGGACAATAACCACATGGGCTTCGATGTGATGACCGGTGAGTACCTCGACATGCTCGAGGCCGGCATCATCGACCCCGCCAAGGTGACCAAGGGTGCACTGCTGAATGCCGCTTCCGTCGCTGCAATGGTTCTCAGCACCGAGGCGCTGATCACCGACATCCCGGAGCCTGAGAAGCCCGCCCCCGCACCTGGTGGCCCCGGCGCAGGTATGTACTAGACCGAATTCGGCTAGCTGCTACAAGGTACAATCAGCGGGACGCGAAGATCGCGTCCCGCTGTCCATTTTGCGACCCTCACCACGTCGAGCCGCCCCCATCAGAGAATCAACGTCTCTCAGCTGGTTGCCGCCTGTATACCCTTTTCCGTCAGAGTCCAGATGCGCAACTGCCGATCATTGCCACAACGCATCTTCAGAGAACAACCGTCACAAGCTTCCACGCAGAGGGCATCCTCGGTCAGGTAACCTTGGTCTTCAAGGCGTTCCACCATCTCCGCCAGCAACGGCTCAGGGATATCCAGGGCCCGGACCAGATCACTTTGCGTTGTCGCCTCCCCAGAGGCGATGAGTGATAGGATCTTCTTCAGCATGGTCATCACCCTCAGAGGAGCGAGCCGAGCTGGTATACCGCGATGCCTGCAGCCAGCGAGATCACCAGCAAGATCGCCACGCCCACCAACGTCCATTTCCAGCTATGCGACTCCTGCTTCATCGCTGCCACCGTCGCGAGACAGGGCACAAAGAGCATCTGGACGACGAGAAAGGCCAACCCTGCAGGCAACGTCAACAGGGTGGGGAGCACGGCCTCGACATCGCCGTAGAGCACACCTAGCGTGGCGATCGTGTTCTCCTTGGCGACAAAGCTTGTCAACAGCGCTACCAAAATCGGCCAGGGCAATCCCATCAGCCGCCCAACGGGCTCGATCGCGCGCCCCGCGATCGCCAGGTAACTTTGGCTGACATCACCCGCAGCAGGGAAATAGGACAGAAACCACACCACGACCGAGGCGATCAAAATCACACTACCGGCCTTCTGCAGGAAGGCGACGAGATTCTGCCACACGTAGAGGCCTATCGTCCGCAGATTCGGCAGGTGGTATAACGGCAACTCCATGATGAAGACCGCCGGCTCCCCTTTCACCAGAAAGCGGTTGAGGAGTACCCCGAGCGCAGCCAATACCACCAGATTGAGGGCGACCAGCGACCACACAATCAGCCCGGCGGCGTTGCCGAAGAGAGCAGCAGCGAGAATTGTCACCACAGCCAACTGCGCCGAACAGGGCACAAGCGGCGCGAGCAGAATTGTCAGCAAGCGTGCCCGCTGCGATTCGACAATGCGCGACCCCAATACGGCCGGCACGTTGCAGCCGAAGCCCAAGAGAAGCGGCATAAAGCTCTTGCCATGCAGTCCCATCATATGCATGAAGCGATCGGTGACATAGGCGGCACGGGCCATATAGCCCGTGTCCTCGAGGAAGCCCAACGTGGCAAAGAAGACGATGAGGATGGGCGCAAAGGTGACAACCATGCCGGCGCCGCCCAACAGACCACCGGCAATCAGGTCTGCAAACCAAGCCGCTACACCGGCCATAGCCAACCAAGATCGTGCGCCATCGATGAATTGTCCCAGTAGCTGGTCCAGCCAGCTCTGAATCGGGTTCGCGATGGCGTATGTCAGGGCAAAGACTCCAGCCAAAACAGCACCCAGCGCCACAATGCCCCAGATCGGATGGGTGAAGACGGCGTCCAACCGTGAGGTCAGGCTCACCTGCCCCACCTTGGGCCGGACCACGGCTGCACGCACCATACGGCCAATCCACTCGTACCGGGCACCCGCAACATCCAGCACCGCGTCCTCGTGATGGTAAAGCAGCTCACGCAGTTCGTGGTCTACCTCTGGCGGCAACAGGGCCTCCATCCTGGTGAGGATCTCCTCGTCACCTTCCAGTAGCTTCAACGCTATCCACGGCACGGGATATCCGCTGGGAACATAGTTGGCAATCAGTGTGATGAGGTTGGCGAGCACTTCTTGATGTGCAGGCAGAATCGTGGGGCGCCGCGGCTCGTAGACGAAGGTACCATCGACGATGGAGAGGATCGCATCCAACATACGCGCAACACCCTCACTGCGAGTGGCAATCATCGGTACCACGGGAATGCCCAATGCCGCCTGGAGGACCTGAGGCTCGATCTGGATGCCCTCCTGCTCTGCCACATCCATCATATTCAGAACCAGCACAACAGGGGCTGGCAAGAGCAACAGCTCAGCGAGCAGGTAGAGGCTCCGCTCCGGTATCGCAGCGTCGACGACAGCAACCACAACATCCGGGGATTCCTGGATAATGTAATCCCGCGCAATGCGCTCCTCAACCGAATTAGCACTCAGACTGTAGGTCCCGGGCAGGTCCACCAGAAGCAAGTCGCGCCCGTTGTGCTCATAGTGCCCGGTCTTCTGCTCCACCGTCTTACCAGGCCAGTTGCCGACGTGCTGGGTCAGACCCGTCAGCAGGTTGAATATGGTTGACTTGCCGACGTTGGGTTGGCCTGCAAGCGCAACCACAATGGTATCAGCCGCTTCGCGCTGATCGTCAGCCCCCCGCTCTCCGTGTGAGAGGCCACGGTGCGGCCCCTCGGTATGATAGTGGCGATGGTGACCATGCATGGACTCAGTTCTCCGAACCCTCTATTGCCGTGCGATGGACCTTTATCCTGCCAGCCTCACCCCGCCCCAGCGCAATCTGCGCGCCGCGTATCGATACGATAATAGGGCCGGCCCCATAGTTACGCATGACCCGAACTGCAGCACCAGGCGTGAAGCCCAACGCAGCCAACCGGGACACGAATCCATGTCCTCCCTCCAGCGTGCCCACCAACCCTACCTCTCCCGGGCTCAATCTAGCAAGCGGGACCATATCCAGTTTGACCTCCATCATGCCTACTCAGAGATAAATGACCAACAGAAATGACACCTGGCTCCGCAACTCTATCACAGTGCATCCTAGCTGATCCCAACGGACCGAGACGACCTCGGTCTAGACTGCCTCAACCCAGAGCGCACAAGCGTCATCAGATGCCAGACAGACGACCCGGTTGACCTCCTGCACCATCAACTCAACGCCGTCCTCGAGCCGCTTGCGCACCGTGATGTGGCGTCCAGGGAACAGATCGGCTGCCTCCAGCCGCTGCAGCAGCGCCGGCGTCTCCGGCGAGATCCGAACCACGCGCGCCTGCGTCGACTCAGGCAAGAAAGACAGGCACTGCTCGGTGTCCGACCGCGCCTGGGGCGGAATCGGCGCCCCATGGGGGCACGATTTTGGATCACCCAAGAAGGTCGACAGGCGCTCCGTCACCGTCTCCGTCGCGGCGTGCTCCAGCCTGCCGGCAACCACGTGAGCCACATCCCACGGAATCTCGAGGACGTCGGTCAGAAACCGCTCCCACAACCGATGTCGTCTGAGCAAAAGGCCCGCCGCTTCCTCCCCGGACGCCGTCAGGGTCACACCCCGATAAGGATGATAGACGACCCATCCTTTGGCGTCAAGTTTCTGCACCATCTCATGGACAGATACCGACGAGAATCCAAAGTACTCCGTCAACTGGGATAGCGGTAGCGGCGTCTCCGGATCTGTCCGCAGACGATAGATCGCCCCCAAGTACTCCTCAACGCGTTCCTGCTGCATCGCATCTCCCTAAGTTGGCGTATACCCCAAGATTATAAGGTACGCCTTATACTTCCTATAGATTGTACCACTAATCAGCGAGTTTGTGAAGCGATATCGATGAGCAGTCTCGAGAGTACAGATCGGGCCGCTAGGGTTGTCTGAGGCAGCGCGCTGGGCCGAGGAAGCGTCACAACTTGCTCTTGAACTCATCAGTGTTATGATACGTCCAGCCTCAGAGCTGCCCGAACTATGAGTGAAGAAGAAACGATACGCACATTGCCGGACCGCCCGGGCCGTCACTGTCCTGAGTGTGGGGCTCGGGTAGCCGACGGAGCGACCACCTGTCTGATCTGCGGCACCAAACTCACCCCAGAAACCGGCGGTGAGGGGGTGGATGGGTCCGCAGATGACGAAAGCCCCCAAGCAAGCAGGAGAAGCAAGCTACAGAGCTTCTTTGCATCTCGGGCCGTCCGCATTACCATCCTAGCCGCGATTGCCGTCGCCATTCTCTCTGGCGCCGTTGTGCTGGGCATGAACCTGTCCCAAGGGAAGGTTCCACTGGAACTCCCCACTTTTACACCGACGGTGACCCATACACCCACGGCGACGCCCACCCCAACATTGACGCCGACGCCTACCGAGACGCCGCTGCCGACAGCCACACCAACCCCTATTCCTCCCATCGAGTACGTGGTACAGTCTGGCGACACCCTTCTGGCCATCGCGCTGGAGTACAATCTGACGATTGATGAGATCACAGACTACAACGAGCTGGAATCAGACGTCATCGTTGAGGGACAGAACCTGCTCATCCCACCACCCACGCCCACACCTGGTCCCACGCCGACGCCAAGACCGGGCGAGCCCACCGCCACGGCAGCCGCGTTTCTGCTGCACACTGTCCGCTCCGGAGACACGCTCTCAACCATTGCCGAAGCCTATGGCATCAGTGTTAGCGAGCTGCGCGTTGCCAATGACATACCCGACGACTCGGAGTCCATCCAGGTCAACCAGGTGCTGACCATCCCCCGCAATACCCCTACCCCGGAGCCCGAACCCGAGGTCGTCACCGAGGTAGAAGCGACAGCCGTACCCGCCCTGACGAGCTACCAAGCGCCCGCTATGCTCTATCCGCCAGATGGTGCCATCTTCATGGGTCCGGATAACGTGATAGCCCTGCAGTGGGCCTCGATTGGCATACTGGAGGACCGCGAGTATTATGAGATTGAGCTGATCGTACCCACAAGCGAGGGGACGACGACGGTGAGAGACTACGTGCGCTCGACCGCCTGGCGCTTGCCCAGCGAGCTCTTTCCCACAGCGGAGATCGAGGATCCTACCTTCTCGTGGCGAATCATCGTCGTTCGACAAGTGACCGAGGGACCGGATTCGGACTACAAGATCATCAGTCAGACCGGCCGGCGTCGGAGCTTCACCTGGGCAATGCCTACGCCCTCACCGTAGATTGGCGCCTTCACCGTAGGCCTGCGTCAAAGCGAACCGAAGTCAGCAGCAGTTTTTCGGGGGGGGGACAGACCATGCAGAGGATGCTCACGAGTCAGCAGGTCGTTGCCGATTTCTTCGCCCAGGGCTACCGGGTCTCGGGCGCATTCAATATCAGCGCTCAGTCTCTGGCTGATGTCATCTACGACCAGAACACGGACTACCTCTCCATTCAACACGCCTACCTATCTCCCATCACGGAACCGGCCAAGATCAGCGCCCACTACCAGTCCACCCTGCTCACGAAGGCAAATCTGGACTTCGTGCTGACCTTGGAGCAGAAGGATGGCCTCCGAAGGGACCAGCAGTATACGCTGGGCAACTATGCCTTTGGGCTCTGCGTGAGCGTCCCTTTCTTCGAAATCCGAGGTCGTCTCCAAACGACCATCCGCGTGTTCGATCCGCGCGCCTACTTGAGTCAGGAGGCCGGCACCTTCATCACGCTTTTCGATGTGACGGCCAGATGCACCTTCAGCCCCGACATCAGTTATCACGGCGGAGCTGCCCTCATCTCACGCCAGTCGATTAGCTTCCTGGGCGAGTACGTATCTGACGAAACCTAGCTCACCTACCGCATAGCTGACAAACAGAACCGAGTTCGACCCACGGATCTGACACCACCACAAGGAGGGCGCTATGGCCCGCATTCTGATGATCGACGACAGCCCGGAAATGCTGGCGATGCTCAATTTGGTCTTCGAGAATCGCTCAGACTATGAAATAGTGCTGGCGAAGAGCGGCGAGGAGGGCCTTGCCCTGGCCTTCGAAGCGCCGCCCGACATCGCCCTTGTGGACATCATGATGCCCCGGATGGATGGCTACGAGGTCGTGCGCCAACTCCGCGCTCATGCTCAGACGAGCCGTATACGGATCATTGTCTTGACGGCCCGCGGTCAGCCCGTGGACGAGACTGCGGCGCTCCAGGCCGGCGCCGACATGCACATTGCCAAGCCAGTGAGCATCGACGTACTCTCGAATGCTGTCGAGTCTCTGCTGACAAGAGTCAGCGAAGCCAGCACGCAGGCCATCATCCTGCCGGTGCTCGGGCTCCGAGGTGGCGTCGGGGTCACGACCCTGGCTGTCAATCTGGCCGTGCTTCTTCAGCAAATGGGGTCCACCGTGCTGTGGGATCTGTCGCCCTCCTCCGGTCATGCAGCGCTCTTCTTGGGCCTGCAGCCGCGCACCCACTGGGGCTTCCATTTGCGCGACGCGACAAAACCAGTCTCGTCTCTGCTGCGTGAACACAAGTCCGGTCTGCGGCTGCTGGCGGCGCCGCCGATCCCGGGGATGTTTGGGTGGTTCACTGAGGCGGATGTCGAGGCCCTTCTGCCGGGGCTCACAGCGACGGCGCAGTTCTTGGTGATCGACATGCCGCCGACATTGGATCCGGCTCTGGGCCCGATCTTTGAGCGGGCGCGAACCCTACTGCTCGTGACCGGTGACGATCCGCCGGCGATCCAGACCACGCTGGCCACGCTTCAGGCGCTACAGAGATGGCAGACCCGGGTGATCGTCGCTCATAACGCCAGCCGTCCTGGCAAGCTGCCGGACGCGGGCACCCTGGAGCGCGCCATGCGGGTGACCATTCACAGCGATATCCCCTACGATCCCAACCAGCGACTCACCCTGAGCCGGGGCACGCCGCTGGCATTGGCCAAGCCAGAGAGCCCAATGGTGTCGCAGCTCAAGGCCACGGTGCAGTTGCTGCTCCCGGGCTGAAGGCGACAAGGGCACCAGGCAA
>JAFGNI010000558.1 GCA_016927095.1 Anaerolineae bacterium
CGATCCCCGTAGCCCTTGGTGACGCCGTCGAACTCGATGACGACGTCGCCCAGCCGGGGACCCGGCGGGATGTAGATCTCGAGGTCCTCGCGGAGTTGCTCGTACTCCTGGCTCAGCAGGTTCTCGTAGGCGCTGACGCGGGCCTTGCCCTTGGCCTGGCGGGCCCGGGGCGCCATGTGGATCCATTCCAGCTCACGGGCCAGGGTGCGCTGCCGCTTGGACTCGGCCCGCTCCTCGACGCGCAGCCGCTCTTGCTTCTGCTCCAACCAGGAGGTGTAGTTCCCCTTCCAAGGGATACCGTAGCCGCGGTCCAGCTCGAGGATCCACTCGGCAACGTTGTCGAGAAAGTAGCGGTCGTGGGTGACGGCGATGACGGTGCCCTGGTAGTCGCGCAGATGGCGCTCAAGCCAGGCGGTGGACTCGGCGTCAAGGTGGTTGGTAGGCTCGTCGAGCAACAGGATGTCGGGCTCGGTGAGCAGCAGCCGGGTGAGGGCGACGCGGCGGCGCTCGCCACCGGAGATCACGCGGATGGGGGTGTCGCCCGGCGGACAGCCCAGGGCGCCCATCGCGATCTCCAGATGGTTTTCGAGGTTCCAGCCGTCAACGCGGTCGATCTCCTCCTGGAGCTCGGCCTGCTCGGCGATGAGGGTATCGAAGTCGGCGTCGGGATCCCCAAAGGCCTCATTGACGGCGTCGTAGCGCGCCATCAGGTCGACGATGGGCTGGATGCCCTGCTGGACGACCTCCAGCACCGTCTTGGTCTCGTCGAGCTGGGGCTCCTGCTCCAGTAAGCCGACGGTGTAGCCGGGCGACATTGCAATCTGGCCGACGTATTCCTTGTCGACGCCGGCCATGATCCGGAGGAGGGTCGACTTGCCGGCGCCATTGAGGCCCAGGACGCCGATCTTGGCGCCGTAGAAGAAGCCCAGCGAGATGTCGCGGAGCACCTGGCGATTGGGCGGGTAGATCCGGCCCACGCTCATCATAGAGTAGATCACTTGGTCGGGCATAGGGCGTTACTCGTCTCCAGTCTTGAGTCTTGAGTCAAAAGTCATGAGTCTAGGGCTATCCCTAAGGTCGCAGGCCAATGGCCACGAGAGGGATTATAGCCGAGTTTGGGAAGGCGGGGAGCGCGAGGTACGGGGAACGACCCCGGCCATCGCCCGAACAGACGGGATGGAAAGCCCGACGAGCCTAGCCGAGCGCGATGCTATCAGCCCCGGAGCGCCTTGCATCTATTAGCCGGATGGCTGCAGCCTCCGGGGGCGCTTGCGGCAGGTGCGCTTTGGGGCTTGCGTTACAGGTCACGCTGCACGATTCTGGGTTGGCTTTGTGGTTGGTACTGGTGGGCAGTACCCTTCTCCAGAGCGGGTGAATGGTGATTCGTGTATTGTGATTCGAGACAGATTGCCATGCGTGGCACCTATCGGAGTCTCGCTACCGGTCCTCCTCGTCCTCCGCTTTGCTGCCGAGGTCGTCGCCAGCCAGCTCCTTGGCCACCCGAGCCCAGAACGCGCGCTGCGCCGCGAGTCGCCTGCAGCCCGCCTCGCGGGCGGGTGCCGTGTGGAAGCTCTCCACCGTCTTCTCGAACCAATCTTGGCTGTCGACAGAAGCGGGCAGGTCGTCCAGCGGACCGCTCCCCGCGAGGATCCAGGCGGCGATCTGTAGCAGGGATCCCGCGGCGCCCAGCTTGGTGAGCTTGTCGGCGTCCCAGAGCACCGCCGCCGCCAGTGGTGCCACCGGCTCATCGACGTAGAGGCCCACGTGTTTGGCGATGGCGCCGGCGACCGCGTCGAGCTTCTCTGGAGGGAAGTCGGTGCCGGCGAGGACCTCGCGGGCTTCGATGGCGCCGGCGATGCCGTGGTCATCGTCCTTGCCCTGCTTTGCGCTGTCGTGAAGCCAGGCAGCAGCCTCGACCACGTCGGGGTCGGCCCCAGTGAGTTCAGCTAAGCGCATCGCGTGTGCCACCACCGCCTGGACGTGGGTCCAGCGATAGTTCGCCGGGTGGTCGCCGACGCCCCACCGCGCCTCAGCCTCCCGCAGCGTGGCCTCATGGGCGACCCTTCGCGCCACCTCGCGCCAAGGCCTGCCGTTGTCCTTCTTCGGTTCCACCATCCGATCCGCTCCTTAGGCCAACAGGCCCAAGTATAGACGGATTCGGGCAGGCAGAAACCTCGAGAATAACCCGCGCCGGCGCACAAGGCGTCAGCGTCCGGCCCTTGGCGCATCTGACTCATCAACAGAAGCAGCGACTGAAGTCGCTACTACGAACGGTGGATGGCCTAAGCGGTCAAGCCGCCGCATGAGTTGTGGAGGGCTTAGCTGGCCTCGCAGTAGGCAGCGATCATAGCGGCGAGGACGGTGCCGGTCTCATGAGCGCGGGCGAGGAAGGCCGGCTCGGCGGGGATGCCCTCACTGTGCATCGAGACCTCCATACTGACGCACTTGGTGTAGGCGGAGATGGCGATGATGTTGGCCAGCCGCTCCCAATCGACGGTGCCGGAGAAGACGAGCCGGTGCTGATCGGCGGTCCCATCATTGTCGTGGAGGTGAACGGAGATCAGGCGGTCCTTCGCCGTTTCCAGGTGGTCGAGACCACGGCCGTCGAGGTTGCCGTGACCGGCGTCGTAGCAGAGGCCCAGGAAGTCGGGCGAATAGAGGGCAAAGAGGTGGCGCAGCACAACGAAGTCATCGTGACCCATATTCTCGAGCGCGATGCGAACACCCCGGTCGCGAGCGTAGGGCGCCAAGGCATCAAGAGAGCGGCGAACATAGATGAGGTCCGGATCGTCAGAACCTGCCAGGCGCGGCAGGTGCAGGATGATGACCTCGCTGCCAAGGGAAGCGGCCATCGCGATGCGGTTCTCGACGAGTTCGATGCCGGACAATCGTTGGTAGGGGTAAGGCGAGGCCCAGGCCTTCTCGCGCCCGTGGCTGGCGTGGACATCCAGGACCTGCAGGTCGTAGGCGTCGAGCCAGCGGGCGATTTGGTCGATCTCGTACCTCGAGTAGAGGAAGTCGGTGTTCCATTGGTGGCACCAGTGGACGTGGGTGAAACCGGCTTCGCCAATGGCCCGCAGGTAGGGCTCGGGCGAGCCGATGTCCTGGGCGTAGTCCGTTGTGATCGAGAGCATAGGTGCGTGTCCTCCAAGATTAGTCGCGGCGCGACAGAGCCGGCATCAGCACAACGGCATCAGTATACACCAGAAGCGCCCAAGGGCCTTCGGCCCGGCAGGCTCGGGCCTTGCCCTAGGCGCCTGTCGGTGGCTGAACAGAGCGCCCCACGGGAGCCGCCGGTGTCAAAGTCGCCGGTAGTGCAAAGCAGCCAGCCGGGCATGCGCAGTTGGCCCCACAGCAGCGCCCAAGGCCCGCAGAAGGCCCTTGGGCGCGGAAGAGAGGGTGGATCAGCTGTTGCTTTCCCGGTCGAGGAGGGCTTGCTTGCGCGAGAGGCCCCAGCGGTAGCCGCCCAGATCGCCGTCGCTGCGGACGACGCGGTGGCAGGGGATGGCCACGGCGAGGGTGTTGGCGGCGCAGGCGCCGGCGACGGCGCGCGCGGACTTCGGTTGGCCGATGCGCTCGGCCACTTCGCTGTAGCTGAGCGTCTCGCCCACGGGAATCTCCCGCAGCGCGGCCCAGACGCGGCGTTGGAAGGCTGTGCCTTGGATATCCAGGGGCAGGTTGAGGCCGCGCTCGGGGCGATCCAGGAAAGCCAGCACTTTGCGCACCGTGTCGCGAAAGTCGAGATCGTCGCCCACCAGCCTCGCTTCGGGGAAGGTCTCTGCCAGCCGGGCTGCGAGCACCTCGGGCTCGTCGTGAAAGTCGATGCGGCAGATGCCGCGCTCTGTGGCGGCCACGAGGACCCAACCTAGATACGACTGCGCGATGGCATAGCGCATGACGAGGCCTGGGCCGCCATCGCGATACTCTGACGCCGTCATACCCAGCGCGGACTCGGCAACTTCATAGAAGCGGCTGCTCGAGCCAAAGCCGGCCTCGTAGATCGCGCCGGTGATCGTATCGCTTTCTTGGACGCCCCGGCGAACCCGATCAAGCCGGTACTCGGCGGCATATTGCTTGGGGGTCACGCCCACGATCCGTTTGAAGAGCCGGTGGAAGTGGGCGGGGCTCAGGTGGACGGCCTCAGCCAGCTCCTGAAGCGACGGCTCGTGGTCGGCGGACTCGATCAGGCGGCAGGCTTTGGCCACGGCCTCCACGGTAGGATCGCGCTGATCGAGGTGCGGCAAGCATCGCTTGCAGGGGCGGAGCCCAGCCGCCTCGGCCTCCTCGACGGTGTCGAAGAAACGAATGTTCTCGCGGTTGGGCAGTCGCGAGGGGCAGCCCGGGCGGCAGTAGATGCCGGTGGTCACGACACCGTAGACAAAGGCGTTCGCGGCGTTCGCATCACGCGCGACTACGGCCTGCCAACGACCAGCATCGAGGCTATTGGGATCTGCATCTGTCATCATGCTCTCCTTAGCACCCATGTTTTCACCAGTGTACCCCAAAGGATGGGCTGTGACACCCGGTTTCTTGCGGTCTCATCCGCCGCGGGTGAGAGCTCTTGGTCGCCGGGGGCGATGCGCCGGCCAAGTAGTTAGGCTGCTGGTCGGGCATGGCTGCCCGACCTCCTATGATGGTACTTTTGTCAAGACCCACTTGATAGACGTCCAGATACGCCCCGCCCGAGCGGCA
>JAFGNI010000082.1 GCA_016927095.1 Anaerolineae bacterium
CAGAAGCCGTGGGCGGCAGCATCATACTTTGGTTGCCTTGCTCATTGCCCGCCTATGAGCAGGCATAACTATACCACATTCGATCGAGGAGACGAAAGATGCCGATCTATGAATACCGATGCGAGCAGTGTACGCGGCGCTTCTCGGTGTTTTGGCGCTCCTTTTCCGACGTTGATGAGGCGAAGGTCTACTGCAAACGGTGTGGGAGCGACCAAGTACACCGATTGGTGTCGCGGGTGCGAGTGCTCCGGTCTGAGGATAGCCGGCTTGAGGATTTGGCTGATCCCGGTGCCTGGGGCGATCTCGATGAAAACGACCCCAAGAGTATGGGGCGGTTTATGCGTAAGATGATGAGCGAGATCGGAGACGAGGCTGGGGATCTCGGCCCGGAGTTCGAGGAGGTCGTTGACCGGCTCGAGTCGGGGCAGGACCCGGAGGAGATCGAGAAGGAGTTGCCGGATTTGATGGGCGAAGGGCCGGGAGCGGCGCCAGGTATGGGGCTTGGTGGCGATGCTTATAGTGGATCGGACTTCGATGACTGAGATCGCTTGTAGCGTGCCGAGTGCGGAGAACTGCGTCAACCGTGGGGCCCCAGCGCATGCGGGGGGCTCTCTAGTAGGGCGGTGGGCGCTCATCCTAGGCGCCTCTAGTGGTTTCGGTGCGGCAACTGCCCGGGCGTTGGCGCGAGAGGGTATGAACATCTTCGGTGTTCATCTCGACCCGCGTCGCACGCTGGAGCGGGCAGAGGCCGTCGTGGCCGATATCGAGGCCGCCGGTGCCCGTGCGGTCTTCTATAACACCAACGCCGCCGACGCACGTCGCCGTGCACGCGTTGTGGCGGCGATAGCTGAGACGCTGGCTACGGATTCGGAACCGCGTATCCATATGCTCGTGCATACGCTTGCGTTTGGCAGCCTGCGTCCGTATATCGACGAGGATCCGGAGGTCGCCGTCAACGAGGGCCAGATGGAGATGACCCTGTCCGTCATGGCTCACAGCCTGGTCTACTGGACCCAGGATCTTGTGCGGGCGGATTTGCTCCAGCGGGGCAGCCGGGTCTATGCCATGTCCAGTATTGGCTCTCAGCGAGTATCATCGCACTATGGCCCGGTGTCCGCGGCCAAAGCCGCTCTTGAGGCGCATACACGCCAGCTCGCTGTAGAATTGGCGCCGGCGGGTATCGCGGTGAACTGCCTGATGCCGGGTGTCGCTGATACCCCAGCCCTGCGAGCCATTCCTGGACACGAGGAGATTCTGCAGCAAGCCCATGCCTATCACCCCGCCCGCCGGTTGACCCAGCCGGATGATGTGGCACAGACTCTGGTCGTGCTAGCCGATCCGAGACTGACATGGATCTCCGGAGCCGTCATCCCGGTCGATGGGGGTGAATCCCTTGTTGCTGCAGGTTAGCCTGTTTGACTTTGTACCTGGGTATGATACAATACCTGGAGTTTATCAGACCTATCTAAGTTGCACGCTTCTGGATTGGTGCAATACTAGGTGGGAATAGGAGTTGGATGTGGACGAATTGATTCATGCCTCTACGCCTTCAGAGTCTGTGGAACACCAAGTAGAAGTGTCCAGTGATGTGCAAGAAGAGGTCACAAGTGTCGTGGCGGATGTTGTCGAGCCGGCTGCGGCCCCTGAGGTGACGCAAGCGCAGACCCCGGTTGAGGTTGCCCCCAAGGAGACTACTGCTTCATGGGAGGAGCAACTCGAGGAGTCGCTCACTGCGAGTACTCTCAAGCGCGGTGAACTGCGCGAGGGCACGATCCTATACCGTCGGAGTGATGGTTTCGTTGTTGACGTTGGGGCAAAACGCGATGGCTTTGTGCCTTTCGAGGATCTTGCCGAGGTCGTCGGACGGGAGTTCGACGTGGGTGACACGGTACCTGTCGTTGTCGCCAGGTTCCGTGATTCCGATGGCAACGTGGAGCTATCCATTGCTCAGGCTCTGCTTCAAGAGGACTGGCTGATTGCCGAGAAGCTCTTGGAGAGCCAGGATGTCTATGAGTCTCGCGTCACGGGAGCCAACCGCGGTGGATTGACGGTGGAGTTTGGACGGCTGCGGGGGTTCGTCCCGATGTCGCAGCTGATTGGTTTCAACCGTATTCGCCAGCCGGGCGAGCGGCAGCGCCGTCTGGAGGCGATGGTTGACGAGGAGATCCTGCTCAAGGTTATCGAGGTCAACCGCCGTCGCCGCCGGCTGATTCTTTCTCAGCGGGCTGCGGCTAAGGAGTGGCGTGCTACGCGCCGTCAGGACCTCCTTGAGGAGCTTGAGGCCGACCAGGTGCGTCGTGGTCGCATTAGCCAGATCACGGATTTCGGTCTCTTTGTGAACCTTGGTGGTATGGACGGGTTGGTGCACATCTCCGAGCTCTCTTGGGGCCGTATCGAGAACCCCGGTGAGGTATATCACGTGGGTCAGCGGGTCAAGGTCAAGGTGCTGAACATTGATCGAGACCGGCAGCGGATCGCGCTAAGCATCAAGGCACTCAACCCCGATCCATGGGAAAGCGTTGTTGAGCGGTACGAGATCGGCCGTCTGGTACAGGGGCGTGTGACGCAGGTCGTGGATTTCGGCGTCTTCATCGAGCTTGAGCCGGGCGTTGAGGGATTGCTGCACAACTCTGAGCTGCGCGACGTCGCGCAACGCGAGGACATGGTCTCGGGCGAGGCCGTGCTGGTAAAGGTGATCCGTGTGGAACCGGAGCGGCGCCGTATTGGGTTGAGCGTTCGTCAGGTACGTCCTGATGAGTGGGAAGAATGGGCGCTCGCTCAGATTCACGAGGAGGAGACCGCGGCCGTCGTCGACGAGGATGATGATGATGACGACTTCGATGATGCCGATGAGGCTATGGGTGATGTCGAGAGCGTTGATGAGACCTCTGACGAGGTCGAAGACGTCGATGTTGACGAAGACAACGATGCCGACGAAGACGTTGTCGACGAGGTCGTCGATGCTGATGATAGTGACGATGATACCGGTGTGAAGTCGGAAGGCTAGAGCTGCTGGAATGACGACAAAGGAAGAGAAGATTGTTGTTGAGGGTCTGGTCGTAGAAGCCCTTCCCGCTACCCAGTTCAAGGTCAAGCTGGAAACCGGTCACGAGGTGTTGGCATACCTCTCCGGAAAGATGCGCAAGTACTACATCCGGATTCTG
>JAFGNI010000559.1 GCA_016927095.1 Anaerolineae bacterium
CGTGCACCATGCTGGCACACAGTCTGCGCTTGCGCGCCCTTCAGCAGCGGACGCGCAAGCGCATGGTGCAACGCGACAGGCAGGAGCTGGAGGCAGTCTGCCGGCGCAGACTAGATCTGTGCTCGAGCCATAAAGCGCTCTTGACGCACCTCAACGTACCGGGGCTCCATGTTCCGCTGAACCTCGTTCAACTGGCGGTAGAGGCCATCCTCTTCCATCAACTCCTCGTGGGTGCCCGACTGGACGATCTCGCTGCCCTCCAGCACCACGATCTTGTCCGCACTGCGGATCGTCGACAAGCGGTGAGCGATAATAATCGTTGTGCGCCCGACCATCAAGCGTTCCAGAGCCTGCTGGATCAGGAGTTCCGTCTGCGTATCGACAGACGAAGTCGCCTCATCGAGGATCAGGACTGGCGCATCCTTGAGCACAGCACGCGCGATCGCAAGACGTTGCTTCTGACCACCTGACAACTTCACGCCCCGCTCGCCGATGATCGTGTCATAACCATCGGGCAGCTTCTCGAGGAAATCGTGCGCGTTCGCGATCTTGGCCGCCTGGATCATCTCCTCTTCCGATGCACCGGGACGCCCAAAGAGAATGTTCTCGCGGGCAGTCCCATGAAAGAGGAAGACGTCCTGGAGCACGATGCTGACCTGTTCGCGCAGACTCCGGAGCTTCAGATCCCGGACGTCGTGACCATCCAAGGTGATGGCGCCGGACTTAACATCGTAGAAGCGCGGGATGAGACTGGCCAACGTGCTCTTACCCACCCCTGTGGGGCCAACCAGGGCTACGACATGGCCGGCGGGAATGACAAGGTCGATATTCTCCAGCACAGGCTGGCCCTCAACGTAGTGGAAGCTCACGTTCCGGAAGACGATATTGCCGTCTGCGCGTCCTTCCAGCTCGACCGCGTCGGGACGGTCATCCACGTCCGGCTTCTCATCCAGCAGCTCCGAGACACGCTCCGCGCCAGCTATCGCATGCTGCACATTTTCCCAAGCGCTGCTCAACATCCGCACCGGCTGGTAGAACGTGTTCAGATACAGGAAGAAGGCGACCAGATCCTCTAGCGGCAATGTCTGCCGAAGCACCAGGCGTCCACCGAAGTAGATGAGCACAATGGTGCCCAGAGATGAGGCGAACTCCACAAAGGGATGGAAGGTCGCCATCAGCCGCAGCGCTTTAAGGAGCGAGTCCCGATAGCGCATAATGTGATCGCCGATGCGCTGTGCTTCCTTCGGTTCGCGGGTGAAAGCCTTAATCTCTCGCATGCCGGACAGGTTGTCAGCCAAGGTGGCATTCAAGTCGCCCAGTTCTTTCTGTCGCGTCCTAAAGGCAGGCCGGACATACTTCGTGAAGCCTTGAGCGGCGACGATTATCAAAGGTATGGGCACCAGGCTCAACAGGGTCAACATCGGGCTCATCGACACCAAGATGATGGCTACCCCAATGAAGAGCATGATGTTGACCACCGTGTCGGGGATAGCGTGCGCGATCAGCGTCTCGAACATGTCCGAGTCATTGACCATTCGAGACATCAAATCGCCGGTCTTGCGGTCTTCATAGAAACCAAGAGAGAGCCGCTGCAGGTGCGCGTAGATGTCTTTTCGGGCGTCTGCCACAGCTCCCCAACCCGCCACGTGGGCCATATAGCTGCGCAAGAATCGCAGCCCTGCGCGCACCAGGTAGAGTACTAAGGCCAGCAACGCTAAGCGTCCGACGACACCCAATGACTGCTCCAGGCTCTGGGGATCCTGCACGATCGCGACCATGTTCCGGATGATCTGCGGCTCGTAGAGCTGTACGCCGGTGAGCAGCAGCATACTGAGAACGGTCACGATGAGCGGTGTCCGGTAGTTCTTCGTATATCCAAAGAGAAACTTCAGTGTCTTCATTATCAACCCTCGTTTGAATGATCTACAACACTAATCGCTGATCTTACTGTATTGTGCGGAATTTGGTAGGGACTCCCACTTATGCAAGGACAGCATCTACGAACTGACGCTCATAGAGCTCGCGGTACAGTCCGTCGCTGAGCAACAACTCCGCGTGCGTGCCCAGCTCCACAATGCGACCGCCATCGATGACGCAGATCGCGTCAGCATTGCGTATCGTGCTAAGGCGGTGGGCGATGACCACGGCAGTTCGCCCCGCCAGCAAGTGATCCAAGGCATCCTGAATCAGGGCCTCTGTCATTGTGTCGACGCTGGAGGTGGCCTCATCCAGAATCAGGATGCGCGGATCCGCCAACACGGCGCGCGCAATACAGAGCAACTGCCGCTGCCCTAGCGAAAAGTTCACGCCCCCCTCCTGAATCTCAGTCTCATACCCGTTGGGCGTGCGCATAATGAAGTCGTGTGCGTTGGCAAGGCGGGCAGCCTTTTCGACCTCCTCGTCTGAAACCTGTGGCTTGCCAAACCGGATGTTGTCCGCAATCGTCCCAGAGAAGAGGAAAGGGTCCTGCGGCACAATACCCATCTGCTGGCGGAGCGATTGCTGGTCGACATCGCGGACATCGACCCCGTCAATCAAGACAGCACCCTCGCTCACATCGTAAAAACGGGCGATCAGGTTGGAGATGGAGGTTTTGCCCGCGCCGGTTGGGCCCACCAACGCCACCGTCTCCCCAGGCCGAATCGTCAGATTAATGTCCATCAACACCGGTTCCCCTGCACGATAGGCGAAATCAACGTCACGGAACTCCACCTTTCCGACGATCTCCGACATCTCCACGGCGTCGGGCTTATCCGGAACAGCGGATTCGGTGTCCAACAGCTGTAGCACGCGCTCCCCGCCAGCCATCGCCGATTGCATCGTCGTGTAGAGCTGGCTGAGCTCCTGGATAGGCTGGAAGAAGCGCGTCACGTAGGCCAGAAAGGCAATGATGACGCCCAGGGTCAGGGTCTCATCGGTCACCGAGCGCCCGCCGAACCAGAGCACGACCGCCGTTGCGAGCATGCTCAAGAACTGGACAGCAGGCATAAAGACAAAGGAAAGCGAGGTGGCGTTGACGTGCGCATCGCGATTAGCGCGGTTGACCTCGTCAAAGCGCTCCTGGGTAGTGCCCTCCTGGGCGAAGGCCTGGATGACGCGCATGCCGGCCAAATCCTCAGCCAGATCGCCAATGACCTCAGCGACCGTGGCCTGCATTAGCCGGTACGCTCGCTTCGCGTGTCGCGCATAGATGACCGTCGCCAACACCATCAAAGGGATGACGCCAAAGGTCAGCAGCGCGAGCCGGGGGCTCATCGATACCATAATCACGACGATGCCCACGAGTGTCAGCAAGTCACTCGCCACGCTGATCAAGCCCTGCGATAGCAGATCGTTGATCACACCTACGTCACTGAAAACGCGCGACAGGGTCACACCGATGATATGCGTATCGTGATAGCCCAGATGGAGCCTCTGGAGGTGCCGGATAAGGGCCAAGCGCATATCCCCAAGCACATCCTGACCCGTGATCGAAAGCAAGTACTGCTGCCCAGCCGTCGAGGCGTAGAGCGCCACAAAGACGCCCGCCGTGATCAGCGCGATACGATCCAGTCCGGCAAGGTTGCCGTTTATCATGTAGTCGTCTACGGCGATTTTTGTGAGATAGGGAACGATCAGTCCCAACCCGGAGGAGATCACCATCAGGACAGCCGCCACCAGCATCTTGCGCCAGTACGGACGCACAAATACGGTGAGACGCCCGATGATCCGCAGATCGAAAGCTCGCCTACCTTCGTCGTCCTCCTGGCCAAGTCTTCGCAGTAGGCCTCGCGGGCCACCACCCATACTGGTTGTGCCAATCGAGAAGCTCATCCCACCCTCCCTACTCGGCGCTCACAGGGGATCTCGCGTCCATCAATTCGCGCTGCGCCATCAGTTCACGGACCTCCTGCGGCCTCAGTTGCCGTTCATAGATATCGGCGTAGAGGCCAGAGCGCTCCAGCAGCTCCTCGTGCGTGCCGCGTGCCACGACGCGCCCCTTGTCCAGGACAAGGATCTGGTCCGCCATCCGTACGGTGCTGAGGCGCTGAGCGATGACGAACGAGGTCCGTCCCCGCATCAGGCGCTCCAGCGCCTTCTGGATTAGGCGCTCGGTCTCCGTGTCCACACTCGACATCGCATCATCCAGGATCAGTATTCTGGGATCCTTCAGCAGTGCACGGGCAATGGCAACGCGCTGTTTCTGACCGCCGGAGAGTGTAGATCCGCGCTCTCCCACATACGTGTCATAGCCTTTGGGCATCTCCATGATGAAGTCATGGGCCTGCGCAGCCCTAGCTGCCTCGTAAACCTCCTCCTCCGTCGCACCGGGACGTCCGAAAGCGATGTTCTCCCGGACGGAGGCGGCGAAGAGCGTCGTTTCCTGTAGGACGATGCCAATCTGCTGGCGAAGTGACTCCAGCGTGAGATCGCGCACATCGTAGCCGTCTATCGTCACACGGCCCTCTGTGACATCATAGAAACGCGGAATCAGGTTGATGATCGTGGACTTGCCGGAACCTGTCGAGCCCAGCAATGCGATGATCTGCCCGGGATCTGCGTTGAGGTTGATGCCGTCCAGCACCGTCCGCCGACCAAAATACGAGAAGGTCACGTCCTCAAAGCGCACGCGTCCATCAACCTTGGGCAGCGGCCTGGCATCCGGCGCCTCTACGACCTCGGACTCCGCATCAAGAATCTCGAAAATACGCTCGCCGCTAGCAGCAGCCTCCGTCATGAAGGGCACCATCCGTCCCAGCATCCGGACCCGGCCCGCTAACTGGCTCAGATAGGCGTTGAACGCGACGAACTCGCCCAACGTCAACGCCCCGGAGATGACCTGGCGCCCTCCGTACCACAGGATGAAGATCGTACTGATGTTCGTGAGGAAGACGACGGCAGGATCGTTCAACGCGCGCACTACCGCGGATTTCTCGGCCAACTCCAGCCATTCCTCGTTCTGATCCTCAAAGCGCGCGATCTCGGCGTCCTCCTGAGCAAAGCCCTTGACGATGCGCGCACCCCGGAGATTCTGTTCGACCCAAGAGGTCATATCGCTGATCTTGTCCCGGATCGAGCGCCAGAGGGGCCGCATCGACTTGGAATACCGGTACGCCTGGATCAACAGAATGGGCATAGAGAGCAGCGACAACAGCGCCAGCTTTGCATTCATCGCTGCGAGCACCCCAATCGTGATGACCATCAAGACCAAACCCTCCACGAAACGCATCGTGGCCCGACCATTCAGGAATCGCAGGCGCTCCACATCGTGCATCGCTCGCGCCAGCAGTTGACCGGCCTCGGTGCGATCGTGATAGGAGAAAGACAGGGAGGAAAGCTTCTGATACAGCGCGTTTCGTAAGTCGTAAGCCACACTCTGGGAGGCTTTCTCGATCCAGTTGCCGTGGAAAAAGCCGAGAACCCCTTGCAGGATGGTCATGCCTAGCAGCCCAAGAACCGACCACGTCAAGTAGTCGAGATCCTGCTGCCTGATGCCACGGTCGACAATGCCCCGCATAAACTGCGGAATCACGACGGCGACGATATCGATGATGACCAACAGGGCATACCCAGCGGTGACAACGCGCCAATATGGCTTGCTGTAGCTGTAGCAGCGGCGCAGGATGCGCCAATCGTTGGGTTTCCGCTCGGGGTCTGACTCGTTACTGGAATTCATCGGGGTCAATCTCCATAATCTGGATCAAATCGTCAAACGCGCCATTGATGCGCTGCAGCTTGTCTTGAGAGAGTGCCTTGATGCGCTCACGCAGAAGTGGGATGCCGCCGAGCGGTGTCTCCTCTGCGATCTGCCGTCCTGCGGCGGTGAGTTCAACGAAGACGACCCGGCTGTCTTGTTTCGAACGGCGTCGAGCGACGTAGCCCGCATCCTCCATGCGCGACACGAGCTCCGATGTAGCACTGTTGCTGATGAAGAGATAGTCGCAGAGCTGTCCAACCGTGAGGGGGCCGGCATCGAACAAGTGACGCAACATGGCCAACTCCCGCCCTCGCACACCCTCACACTGAGTCTTGCGCGAGAAATACCGGGCGTAGCGATAGAGCACCAGATACTTCTGGATCGCATCCAGGGCAAGATCCTGCTGGGACAGGTTCACCACCCGATCATCCACCTTCACCACAGTCACGCCAGATTCCACGGGCGACCTCCTCACTCCACAACCCCTCTGCATTGAGCTTTCCGGTCCTGAACTTCTCGCCAGCGAACCATTCGTCTCCGAATGTTTCGCTGGCGAAGTATTCTAACCCCGGACATCGCCTTTGTCAATAGGCGAAACAGGCAATACTGTCAGGGCAGGAGAAGGTGACCGGAAACGCACCTTCCGGGAAGGTGCATAGGGATTGGGGACACATGGGGGGAACCGCGCCACAGCTGGGAGACGCCGTCGCGGCCCAGGGCAACTCTGGCACGGCGAGGTCAGACTACATCGCTGCTAGCGCGGAAAAGCCTGCCGCAACCAGGGCTTCATAGAAGGCTGCGCGGCGCTCCGCCGGCAGGGGAGCTCGGGGAAGACGCGGTACACCGCAATCCAGTCCCAGGTACTTCAGCGCCTCGAAGAGCGCGCCAAAGATGCCGAACCGCTGGAGCACCCGGGTCACACCATTTGCCTGCAGCTGCAGGTCGCGGGCTCGAATGAGATCCCCGGCCTCGTAGCTCAGATGGATCTCGCGATAGACACCGGGCATGAGGTTCAGTGTGCTGCCGATATTCGCCGCCGCACCAAACATCGCAGCGAAAACGCACTGCTGGTCCATGCCAGAGAAGATAGTCCAGCCCTCGCCGCCTAGCTCGACAATGGCATGGAGCTCGTACATATCGGGGCCCGTGTATTTGGCGCCGGCGACGTTGGGAATGCGTTCCCGTACTCGCTGCATCAGCGAGACCGCATCCGTCTCCCCGCCGAAGAGGTAGGGGTAGAAGCCGACGTCGGGCGCGGCGGCGGCAATCGTCTCGTAGTGCGTCAACGTTTCATCCACGCTTCGACCGAATGGCGGCAAGATACTCGCCACGCCGTCGGCACCCAGATCCTGGGCGTGACGGGCCAGGGCGACGGCATCGCGCGTAGCCACCGCGCCAACATGGACAATGACAGGCACGCGCCCGGCCACCTGATCCACGACCACCTCCGTCACCAGACGGCGCTCGGACACGGAGAGGAA
>JAFGNI010000083.1 GCA_016927095.1 Anaerolineae bacterium
CAGCGCTGTGATGCGCCGATCCTCAGGCCGGAACTACACTGGGAGCAGGAGTGCATCGAGGCGCCGGCGCTCTGCAAGCGTGAGGATACCTTCTTTCTCTTCTATGGCGGAGCCTACAACAACTGCCCCCAGCAGATCGGATGTGCCACCAGTACTGATGGGCTGATCTGGCAGCGTCTCTTTCACGACCCCTTTTTGCCCGCCGGCGAACCGGGGAGCTGGAACGCCTGTGAGTCCGGGCATCCCTACGTCTTCGAGGACGACGATGGTCGGACCTATCTCTTCTATCAAGGCAACAATGACCTGGGCCAGACGTGGTTCATCTCCTGGCGGGAGATCGTCTGGTCCGAGGGATATCCGTACCTCGTGTATTGAAGGTTTCTGAATGGAGGTCAAGATGGGATTCTCAATTCAGCCGGTCAAAGGCCTGTCCAAGGTGTTGGTCGACACTGACATCGACCCGGGAGCGCTGCGACTGCACATCTCGGAGATTGCACCTGGAACGGCAGCACACCCGCCGCACACGCACGAAGGCGTGGAGGCTTTCTATGTCTTGGAGGGCCACGGCACGCTGGAGACGCAAGGCGAGCGCTACGACCTCGGCCCGAACGAGGCCATCCTGCTCGACGCGACGAAGGGGCATGGCTTAACAAATACAGGCGACGTGCCGATGCGGTACGTCGTCATCATTGCGGGAGGATAACGTCCTATGGAAGATAGCTATTGGTCGACACCACAGAGCAACGGCTCTGCAGCTCACACCTACGAAGCGCGGCGACAGGCCTACCTGACCTACTGTGCGGCAGAGTCGCCGGGCCAGCGGGTCGGTTTCTTTAGCCAGATTGCCCGCCTGGAGCTGGGCCAAGATGTGGAGGAAGCGCCGGTTCGCGAGGGCATCGCCTTCGTTGACTCGCGCCATGACTGCTGCGACTTCGCCGTCGCCGGCTTGTTGCGCATTCTCTACAAGTACTACGACAGCCCGCACATCTCACGGGAGCTGATCGCGGAGATCGAAGCCTGTCTACTGCGCTTCAAGTATTGGTGGGATGAGCCGCGGGGCGATAATGACCGTTGTTACCACACCGAGAACCACCAGATCATCTTCCACGCCGATGAGCTGTTGGCGGGCCAGCTTTTCAAGGACCGGGTCTTTGAGAACAACGGCGAGGATGGGCGCGCGCACATGGCCCACGCCCTCCACTTCATCCGCCGCTGGCTGGATTGGCGCGCCCGCTTCGGTTTCAGCGAGTGGCTCTCCCACTGCTACTTCGAGGAGGATCTCCTGGCGCTGGTCAATCTCTACGATTTCGCCGAGGATGCCGAGATCCGGCGTCAGGCCGGCCTCCTCATTGACATGCTCCTCTTCGAGATGGCGCTGCATACCTACCGCGGCGTCTTTGGCTCGACCCACGGGCGCACCTACGCGCGGCTGATCAAGGGCGCGCGGCGGGAGGGCTCTGCGTCGACGGCGAAGCTGATGTTCGGCATGGGCCTCTACAACAGCCCCAACGCGCTGGGCACTGTGCCGCTGGCGACCAGCGACTATCGCTGCCCCCAGATCATCGTCTACATCGCCGCGGATTTGGACGAGCCCCAGGTCTTCCACGAGCGCCACAGCCTCGACATCGACGATGCGCCGGCCTATGGGCTCTCCTATGATAGCCAGGAGGACGGGCATCTCTTCTGGTCCATTCAAGATTACACCCACCCGAAGATCTACGACCTCGCGCAGGAGACCCGAAAACTGCGTCAGATCATGCTCTACGAGGCTTATGAGCCGCTCTATGAGAAGCTTCTGCAGTGGCAGGTCGACACCTACGGGGAGATCGTTGACGAGCGGCTCGAGTGTCACGCGATGACCGAGGTCCATGTCGAAACCTATCGCACCCCAGATTACCTCCTCAGCTGTGCTCAGGATTACCGTCCCGGCAAGCCCGGCTACCAGCAGCACATCTGGCAGGCCACGCTGGGGATCGACGCCGTGGTCTTCACCAACCACCCCGCCACCGATGATGAGATTTCTCGCCCCAACTTCTGGGCGGGCAACGGGATCATGCCCCGCGCGGCGCAGCACCGCAACGTCCTGGTTTGCATCTACCAGGTTCCCGACGTGATGCCCTTCGGTTTCACCCACGCCTACTTCCCGCGGGCTGCTTTCGATGAGGTCGTCAAGACGGACCATTGGGTCTGCGCGCGCAAGGACGATGGCTACATCGCGCTCTATTCTCATAATCCGCCTGCGTGGCTCCCCGATGGGGAGACGCCGGACGTGGAGCTGCGCGCCGAGGGCTACGAGAACGTCTGGCTCTGCGAGATGGGGCGGCAGGCCGATTGGGGGAGCTTTGACGCCTTTGCCCAAGCCGTGACCGCGGCAGCCGTAGAGGGGGATACCGCCGAGATCCGCTATGACTCCCCATCGTTGGGAGAGGTCCGTTTTGGCTGGGAGGGACCGCTGGCTGTTGCGGGTGAGGAGATCGCGCTGCACGCCTATCCACGCTTCGACAACCCCTATTGCCATACCCCCTTCGCCGAGACGCGCTACGTCATCCGGCGTGAGGGCGAAACACTAGAACTCAACTTCTAGGGAAGGTATTCACCGCAAAGGTCGCGGAGGACGCAGAGCTACATATGTAAGGAGATGGAAACCTATGTCAGCGGTTAAAGTCACGATCATCGGTGCCGGGAGCGTCGTCTTCTCGCTGGGGCTGGTCAAGGACCTCTGCCTCACGGAGGACCTGCAAGGCAGCGAAGTTTGCTTCATGGATATCAACGAGGAGCGCCTTGATGTCGTCTACCAACTCGCGAAGCGCTATGCCGAGGATCTAGGATCCGATCTGCGATTCTCTAGGACGCTGAACCGCGAGGAGTCCCTTGAGGACGCGGACTTCGTCATCAACACCGCCACGGTCACCCACAACGAATACTTTATGAAACGCCGCCGTGAGCTGGCGGCGGAGCACGGCTATTTCTATGGTCACACCGGCATGCCCGAGTACCACAACCTGCAGTTGATGCTCGATGTCGCACGGGACGTGGCATGGATCTGCCCGGACGCGTGGATCCTGCAGGCGGGCAATCCCGTCTTCGCGGGCACCACGCTGATGGGGCGCGAGACCGGTGTCAAGGTCTGTGGGCTCTGTCACGGGCACTACGGCATCCGGCGCGTGGCGAGTGCCATCGGTCTCGACCCCGACCACGTCACGTGGCAGGCACCGGGCCTCAACCACAATATCTGGCTGACGCAGTTCTACTATCAGAGTGAGGACGGCGCGACCTCGGTCGATGCCTATCCCATCCTCGACCGGTGGATCGCCGAGAACATCGAGCAGTATTGGGAGGA
>JAFGNI010000560.1 GCA_016927095.1 Anaerolineae bacterium
GAATCCGACATACGGCAGGAGGTCTCGATGGCAAAAGCTCTCTATCTTGGACTGGACGTTTCCACCACCGGCGCGAAGGCGCTGTTGGTCGATGGGACCGGCGACGTCGTCGCTACCGCCACACAGCCGTTGCCGCTTTCGACACCCAGACCGCTCTGGTCCGAACAGGATCCCCACGATTGGTGGGATGGGATCGTGACCTCGATCCGGCAGGCGCTGGCTGCGGCGCGCGCCACCGGCGACGACGTCAAGGCCATCGGGCTCACCGGACAGATGCACGGGCTCACCCTGCTCGATGCAGAGGGCGAGGTCCTGCGCCCCGCCATCCTCTGGAACGACCAGCGCACGGGCGCCCAGTGTGACGAGATCCGGGCCCGCATCGGCAAGGCGCGCTTCATCCAGATCACGGGCAACGACGCCCTGCCGGGCTTCACCGCGCCCAAGATCCTCTGGGTCCAGGAGGAGGAGCCCGCGGTCTACGCCAAGGCGGCGCATATCCTGCTGCCCAAGGATTACATCCGCTACAAGTTGACCGGCGCGTACGGGATGGACAAGGCCGGCGGCGCCGGCACGGTCCTCTTCGACGTCCGGGCGCGCGATTGGTCCGAGGAGGTGTTGGCGGCCCTCGACATCCCGCGCGACTGGCTGCCGCCCACCTACGAGGGTCCTGAGGTCTCGGGCACCGTGAGCGCCGCCGCCGCCGAGCTGACCGGGCTCAAGGCGGGCACGCCCGTGGTGGGGGGTGGGGGAGATCAGGCGGCGGGCGCCGTGGGTGTGGGTGCCGTCGAGCCGGGCATCGTGAGCCTGGTACTGGGCACCTCGGGTGTCGTCTTCGCGACGACGGGCGAGCCCTTCATCCAGCCGGAAGGGCTGTTGCACGCCTTCTGCCACGCGGTGCCGGAGACTTGGCACCTGATGGGCGTGATGCTCTCGGCGGCGGGCAGCCTGCAATGGTACAAGGACACGCTGGCCCCCGACACCTCCTTTGACGACCTCCTTGCGCCCGCGGCCGAGGTCGAGCCGGGGGCCGAGGGCCTGCTCTTCCTGCCCTATCTCACCGGCGAGCGCACCCCATACCCTGACCCCCTGGCGCGGGCGAGCTTTGTGGGGCTGACGTTGCGCCATGGCAAGCCACAGATGACACGCGCTGTGCTGGAGGGCGTCGCCTTCGGGTTGCGCGACAGCATGGAATTGGTGAAGCAGGCGGGGCTGGGCCAGATCAAGCAGGTGCGGCTGACGGGCGGCGGCGCCCGCAGCGCGCTCTGGCGCCAGATCCTGGCGGACGTGCTGGGGGAGTCGCTGGTCACCGTGAACACCACCGAGGGCGCCGCCTTTGGCGCGGCGCTTTTGGCGGGCGTCGGCGCCGGGGCCTGGGCCAGCGTGCCCGAGGCCTGCAGCGCGGCGATCCGCGTCGTGGACCGTATCGAACCCCAGCCGTCGCACGTCCCGACGTATGACCGGCTCTATCCGCTCTATCGGGGGTTGTACCCGGCGCTGAAGCCGACGTTTGATCGGCTGGCGTAGATAACCGGAGCGCGAGCGTGTCCTGCCCCTCCCTCACCCGGTCTGACGAGAGGGCGAAGGGATTGGCGGACACCGGCTAGTGCTCGGCTGAGTTGGTTCGGGGTAACCGATTCGGCGCGCTCTTCTCAGGTGCTCTGGCGTTCCTTGACGTTATGGCTATAAAGCGACGCAGGGCGAGCGGTGTGGAGAGCAACACGACGGTTGGTAGGTCCTGTCCTGGGCGGTGATCCCGCCGCCTGGAGCTTTACGCCAGAGTCTCCCACGGCCCTGAAGTAGCGCACGCCGGCAGTCACCTTGACCTCCTTCGCCGGCGTGCTATCCTCGATATGCCGAATCTGTCATCTTATAGCGCTGCCCTGGCCCTCGGAAAGAGCAGGTCGAGGGAGTCTATGTCCATCGGCCCGACGACCGTCACGCATACATCGACTGCGCCCGCTGGTCTGCGCGCGCGCCTTCTTGGAACGCCCAGCTTGGAGGTTCAGGGCAAAGTGCTTGACCTCCCCCGCCGCCAGGTGCGCGCCCTGCTCTTCCGTCTGGCGGCTGAAGGCGACCTTGTCCCACGCGAACAGCTTGCGTTCCTTTTCTGGCCCGACATCCCGGAGACAAAGGCCCGCCGCAAGCTCACGCACCTTCTATCACACCTCCGCCGCGCTCTACCGAACCCGAACCTCATCTTAACGATAGGTGACCGAGTGGGCCTAGACCCTCACCGCTCCACCTCCGACCTTGCCACCTTTGAGCGGTTGGCTGCGCGCGTGGACGATATCCCATCACTTCAGCGCGCTGCAGCGCTCTACCGCGGGTCGTTCCTTAGTGGTTTCTCGCTGCCGGAGAGCCCTGAGTACGAGGCATGGCTTCTCGTGCAGCAGCAGGCGTACGAGGGACGCTATCTCGGTGTGCTCTCTGTCCTGATCGACGCTTATGCAGACTTGGGCGACCATGGAACGGCGATCGCTACTGCCCGCCTCTATCTCGCCACAGACGCGCTGGCCGAGGCCGTCCATCGACGGCTGATCCTGCTCTACGCCGCTGCGGGCGACCGCCCCGCGGCCCTCCGCCAGTTTGAGCGCTGCGCCGCAATCCTTGAACGCGAGCTTGGCGTGCGTCCGCTACCCGAGACCCGCGCGGCATACGAGAGTGTGCTGCAGCACCGCCCACCTCCTGTGACACGTACCCCGCGCGAATTGGTGTGGACGACGCTGCCCAGCCTCGCGGCGCCGCTGATCGGCCGCGATGTCGCGATGCAGGCGTTGCAGGAGGCCCTCGCCGACGCCGAGATGGGCCAGGGCTCCGTCGTTCTCGTCTCGGGGGAACCCGGCATCGGCAAGTCACGCCTGCTGGAGGCCTTCGCGACAAGAGCGCGGCGGCGCGCGCTGGTTTTGGCCGCGGCGGCAAGATCTGTGGCGCGCGCGCTGCCCTATCAGCCGGTTGCGGAGGCGATCCGGACGCTCACGACCTGGGAGCCCCTGACCACTCTCCTCCCGGTCTGGTTGGCCGAGGCGGCGCGCGTGCTGCCTGAGCTACGCCAGTTGCGTCCTGACCTGCCGATGCCCTTGCCGCTGGAGCCGCAGGAGGCGCGAACCCGGCTCCTTGAGGCTCTCTGCCGCCTCTTCCTGCACCTCGCAGATGGCCCGATGCCGCTGCTTCTCTGTCTGGATGACCTCCAGCGGGCTGATAGTGCGACCCTCGATTGGCTGATCCACCTTGCCCCACGGATCGCAGACCGGCGGATGCTAATTGTCGCGACCTACCGCGATGACGATTCCGGACGCGTCGAGAGGCTGCGTCGTTCCCTCAGCCGTGTGGGCCGGCGCCGCGAGGTGCCTTTGTCGGGGTTGACCCGCGAAGACACGGCGGCGCTGGTTGGTCATGCCCTCGGCGCAGGTCTCGAGACCGACATGCTCTCCTCGCGGCTGTATCGTGCGACCGGCGGCAATCCTTTCTTTCTCCTGGAGACGCTGCGCGTGTTGGTCGAGGCAGGGCCGATCTCCGAAGGCCTCCCTGGCGCGGGCCGGGCCGAACCGCTCACCGGGACGGTATCTGACGCGTTGCCCCTTCCTGATAGTGTCCGAGAGGCAACCGAGGCGCGGCTGCGACGACTCAGCCCTGCGACGCGGCAGATCCTCGAGGCCGGCGCCATCCTGGCCGACGTCTTCGACTTCCCCACGGTGCAGCGCGTTGCCGGTCGGGGAGAAACTGAGGCCGCCGACGGACTCGAGGAGGCAGTGGCCCGGCAGCTGCTCGAGCCGGAGGGCGAGGGCTATCGCTTCCACCACGCCCTCATCCAGCAGGCAGTGGCGGCGTCGCTGAGCCCGCTGCGACGCCACCTTCTCCACCGGCGCGCGGCCCGCACACTGGGACAGCGCGAACCGGCGGTAGCCGGGCGGATCGCCCATCACTTCGACTTGGGCGGCGAGGCGGAACAGGCACTCCATTATTACGAAAAGGCTGCGAACGCAGCGCAGACGCTGTTCGCCTGGGAGGAAGTCGAGGAGCTACAAGACCGGATGCTGGCGCTGCTCGACGCGCTCGATCCCGCGGGGGCCCGGGCGGACTACCGCACGCTGCGCGGGCGCATCCTCACGGAGCGGGCGCATATCCGCTTCTTGCAGGGGCGGCTTGAGGCGCGTGACGCCGACCTGGCTGCCCTTACCGACCTGGCGGAGGCGACAGATGACGACCCGCTGCGGCTTCTGACAGCGCTGCATAGAGTGCGCTATCATAACCTAAGCGGCGACTACGCCGCTGCTATCGCTGCAGCAGAGACAAACCTCCCCTTGGCCCAACATCTCGGTGATGCCGCTGCGGAGGCGCGCCTCCTGGCCTACGCCGGCTTCGCCCACTACTTCCTGGGACAACCCGAACCGGCTATTGCTGCGCTGGACGCCGCGATCGCGGCGGCGGGCGATGAGATGGATGCCCGGATGCGGGGCCGCATCTCCCATTTCCTGGGTTACGTCTATTACCATCTGGGTGACTACCCGCGATCACTGAACTACCACTGCGAGGCCTACGGATGGGCGCGCAAGGTCGGCGATCAAAACCGCATCGCTTGGAACTTGATGGATGTGGGGTTCCTGCATCTGAAGCTGGGAGAGGTCGCCGAGGCACGAGACTGGCTGGTGCAGAGCTTGGCATTGGCGCGTCGGATCGCCGCGCGCCCCGCCGAGGCTTATGCCCTGACGCTGCTTGCCGATTGGGAGCTCTACCGCGGGAGCTACGTCGCAGCGCTGAATGGGTATCAGGAATCTCTGGCGCTACAAGAGGCAGTGGGCAGCCAACACGGGATCCTTGCTGCGGAGGATGGGGTAGCCTTTGCGCGCTATCACCTGGGCGACCTGGACGCTGCCCGAGACGCTTTCTGCCAAGCGCTTGACCGGGCTCGCGCGATCTCACACCAACGTCATATGGCGCAGGCCCTCATCGGGCTCGCACTCGTCGAACTGGATCTCTCTGACCTCCTCCGAAAGACCGGAGGCCCCCTCCACCCGAATCACCTGCTGGACGAGGCGCTGAGCTTAGCGCGCGCGAGCCGCTGTGCGGAGAACGAGGCAATGGCGCTGGTCGTTTGGGCGCGGCTTCGTCGCCGGCAGGGCGACCCCGCCGCAGCGCTCCAATATGCCCGGCAGGCCACAAAGTTTGCGACAGACCACGATCTGCCAGCCTGCGTTGCCTGTGCCGAGGTTGAGGTCGGTCGCGCCCTCTTGAGCCTTGGCGAGTCCGAGGCCGCCTGTGGCCACACGACCCGCGCCCTGGCGCTCTTACCGCGCGCCCACGAAGGCTGGATGGGCACGGAGGAGATCCACCGTGCCCACGCCGAGACGCTGCAGGCCCTGGGCAGCGCTAATGAGGCGCATGCGCAGGCGGAACTTGCCGAGGGTCTCATTCACGCCAAAGCCGACCGCATCGCCGATCCCGCGCTGCGCCGCCGCTACCTCCGCTGGGTGAATCGCGTCTCGCGCTGAGTGAAGCGCGCCGGCAAAGCACCCGATCGCGAGGGGGTCGCCACTCCGACGCTTACGATTCCCCCGATCCTCGGAGCAGGCCCCCCGAAGGGCTAAGGTATGCGGTCCGATACGCCTTTCCCTGTAGACACTTTGTGGACACCCCCATGTTATCCTCCAAGTGTAGTGCTCCAACCACGTAGGCTCTGGGAGGTCCCTATGTCGGGATCGCTCGAATACGCATCCTATCTCATCCGGCTCTGGCGAGAGGTCGACCAGGATCCATCGGTCGTGCGCGGCAGCTGGCACAGCGAGATTGAGCACATCCAGACTGGCGAGCATCGGTCCTTCGATACGCTTGAGGAGCTACTGAGCTTCCTGCGCCAGGCGGCCCTTGATCCGACCGCTCGCTCACAGGAGATCGTCTAGCACCGCTTCCCCGACGTCGGGGCCGCCCTGTCGCCACGGGCTGAAGACCTACGGAGAGGAGACGCGGACAATGAAATCTATGGCAACGAGTACTCGGCGATTGGTTGCACGCCTTACAGTGAGCGCGACTGGGCCTTCGTCGGCGGCTACCCCGAGGAGGTCTTTCCGTGTCCAAAGAGCTCAGTGTTTGCTAAGGAGGATGCGATGTTGAGCAGAAGACTGCCCTCGGTTGTTTTGTTGCTGGCCCTGCTGCTATCGCTTTTGGAGCCTGTTTCACATGTGCCACAGGCGCGGGCTGCTCCGGCCCAGACCACCATCACCGTCGACGCCGTAGCGGACGCTATGGTGCGGCAATGGGAGCCCGACACCAACTTCGGCGGCGAGGAACAGCTGCAGCTTGTCTATGGGGGCAACAACGAGGAGGCGGTCACGCTGGTGCGCTTCGACCTGTCAGGACGGCTGCCCCTCGATGCCATCATCGACAGCGCGTCGCTGCGCCTCTATCTTGAGAGAAGCGCTGCCGCGGATCTCGTCGATATCACTGTGCGCGCCGTCACAAGCGCTTGGGATGAGACCGGCGAGGACGGTGTCACCTGGAACAACTTTCCGACGACCGATCCGAGCGGTCTCTATCTCTACGCTAGCATCGACGACACCGCGGGAACCTACAAGAGCTGGCCCGCCACCTTTTTAACTGAAGGCTGGATCGATGATCCTTCCTCCAACTTCGGCGTGATGCTCCGGGGGCCCGTGGCAGGCGAAGACTACGAGCGCGTGTTCGCGAGCCGCGAGGATGCGGAGCATCCACCCCAGCTCGAGATCACCTATCACCTGCCCACTTACATGCTCAGCGGGCGGGTCTATGACGGCGCTATCGACGATACGTCCTCGCCGCTCCCCGGTGTCACCATGCGGCTCTACTGCTCCAACGACCAGGGCGTCCTCGGCCCCGAGATCGATATCACAACCACCGACACCACGGGCTGGTACGGCCTCGACACGGTCTCCGGGTGTGAGTATTACCACATCGTCGAGAGCGACCCTGAGGGTTATACGTCCGTTGGCGCCACGACGGTCGATGGCACCGTCCGCTCCCCCAACTGGATCGAGTACATCGTGCCCCTGGAAGGCAAGACCCTCACCGGCAACAGGTTCTGGGACCGGCCCGGCGTCGGTGATCCTGACCTGATCGTCACGGATCTGTGGGCCCAGGGGGAGCTGGTCTGTTGCCAGATCCGCAACGTCGGCACGGGGCCGACCCCCGCCGGGCATGAAGCGCTGCTAACGGTCGATGAACTCGCTCGTGTGACGCTACACGTGGACAGCGCGCTCGATCCCGCAGCGTCTTGGGAAGGCTGTTTCGACTGGGTCTGGACCTGCAGCGGCGACGCTGACACGGTCGTAGTCGCAGCCGATGCCGGCGAGACCATCACAGAGAGCGACGAGACCAACAATCGTCGCGAGGAGATGTGGGCCTGCGACACCACGCCGCCGCAGATCATCGCAGGGCCTATGATCGCGGAGCTCGGCGCCACCTACGCTGTGATCACATGGGACACCGATGAGCCCTCGACGAGCGTCACACGCTATGACACCCTCGCCCGTCTCACACGGTTCGAGGAAACAGGCCCCGGGCCAACCACGGACCACGAGGTGGTTCTGAATGAACTCACGCCTATGACTTCCTACCACTACATCGTCCGGTCGACCGACGCCGCGGGGAACGCTGTCGAGAGCGGCGATCTGCTCTTCGAGACGGAACCGCCACCGGACACGCGGTTCCCAAACGTGCATCTCGTGGCACCGGCGGTCATCACCGACACGGTGACCATCGCCGCTAACGCCGATGACGACACCAACGTGGAGAAGGTCATCTTCTACGTGGGCGAGGCACCTTTCCACACCGATTACACGCCCCCATACACGTTTACGCTCGACACAACTGCCTATCCGGACGGACTGCTGGGCCTCGCGGCTGAGGCTTGCGACGCCGTTGGGAAACGCGTGATGGACGAAATGGCCGTCAGCGTCGCCAACCTGCCTGACCCGACGCTCCCTACCGTCACGATCACCACCCCCGCGGACGGCGCCACAGTCCAGGGCAAGGTCCAGGTACAGGCCAGTGTTCAGGACAACGGGGGGCTCCATCAGGTCAGCTTCACGGTAGATGGTAGCTTTCGCGAGACTCAGACGTTCAGCAGCGGTCCGACACAGACCAACGTGACCTTTGAGTGGGACACCACCGGCATGCCCGGTGGGGTGTACCGCATCGGTGTGGTAGCCCACGATCTGGAATGGCTCAACGACCCTTACCGCGATTACGGCTACGATGCCGCCGACGTCACCGTCCAGTACCTGGCCCCCCCACCACCGGCGAAGCTACAGATCACGCGCGATGTCACGCGCTATGGTAACGTTCTCTGGGTGAGCCTGCACGTGACCAACGTGGGCGGGCAGGAAGCGACAGGATTGACCATCCAGGATTGGTTGCACGGCTTCCAGCCGGTTTCAGCCAGCGACCTGACGCCGGTCCACGCCGACTACGACGCCGAGTATTCCACCGTCAGCCAGGACTCCCTATGCACGATCGTGAGCCACGAGCCCATCCCCAAGAACCAGACGCGCACCTTCAACTACGCCGTCGTCCCCATCCTCTCCGACAACACATTCTTCATCTTCGAGAACCCCCTCACCACCGGATTCAAGCTCGTACCAAAGCTCTCAATCGGAACCAAGACCCAGCTCGGCTACTATGACCGGCCCGATCACTGGGTAACTCCCGTCCTGACGGCGCCCGCCACCCAAGCCCTCTCAGGTGGGCAGTGGAAGCCGCTGCTCTTGGCCTATTCGGAGGCGCTGGCTGCTGCGGACTACGTGATCGTCACCAATCCCAAAAAGCTCCATTGGGCGATCCAACCCTGGCAGCCCATCGCCGTCAACGACTTGCTCTCGGACATGGCCTGGTTGGCTAAAGAGCGGCAAGGCGTTGTGGGCTACATGGACGCCTACGATGGGTTCAAACTCCGCGGCCTGATCGAACCCGGTGGGGCTTGGGCTAAGCAGCTCGCGCCGAAGTTCTCCGCCCCATTTGGCGGCTACGTCTTGATCGTGGGCGAGTCAGAGATCGTGCCGTCCTGGAATACCGCGGGGGGTGGGATCAACTATATGGACCAACCTTACGCCGGCGACACGCCGCCGGAACGCATCGTCGGGCGGATCGTCGGGAATACCCACGCGGAGCTATCGCAGGCCATTCGCGCCAGCCTCGGCGTTGCCCTGGGCTGGACCGGTTACGACTACGACCGCTCGAGTGCGGCGCTGATCAGTGGCACCGATGGGACGAGTGACGGCGTCGATGCGTACAAGGACTGCATTAACGACATTGACGGGATCGTTTCCAAGCAGGGCATCACGCCCGACAAGGTGCACCTATGGGATATCAGTCCGAGCTTGCGAGAGACCGTGTTTAAGTCCCATGTGCCCGGCGACGACATCATCGTCTTCCGTGACCACGGCTGGATGAACCACTGGTGGCCCGTGAGCACCGCAGAGCTAGCCGCTACGCCGGCCCTCGACCTCGGCACGCTGAAGCCTTTCGCCTTCTCGCTTTCGTGCCTCGCAGGCTGCTACGAGGAACACCCGAAGGAGGGAGGCAGCGACACCGACACCGTCCTGGAGGCCTTCTTCGACTATGGCGCCGCCACCTACATCGGCGCTACGGAGCTGACCGGCCGCTCGATGAACAACGCCGCGGGGCGCTGGTTCTTCAAAAACTGGGATCCCTCCGAGCCCATCGGTGAGGCCTTCACAGAACTCGAGGCGTACAGCTACGTTGCGGATAGCTGGGTTATGCAGTACAACATCTACGGTGATCCCAAATTCGGCGCTGTGACAACGATGGCGGCATCTGATGTCACACCGCACGCGGTCACCGCGCCGGCCGGCCCCGTCGAGATCGTCGTGCCCGACTACGAGGTCAGCACTCAGGACGGCACCGACTACGTCAGTTTCCCGGCGGGGCACACGCTGCTGGTGGAAGGTGAACCGGAGATCCCATTCCACGTGGTCAGGTTCGACTATCCCGCCGACACACGCGTGCAGAACGTGGCCCTGCTCGAGAGGTCGGACCCTATCACGGCTACCGGCCTCAGCTTACCCATC
>JAFGNI010000084.1 GCA_016927095.1 Anaerolineae bacterium
CTCAATGCGTACGATAAGGAGGATCCCATCGACGCCCTGGTGGAAGGCGGCTACGCCGACCTGATCCACCAGTTCCAGGGTGAGTTCGCCTACTCCTACCTATTCAACGGGCAGCTCGGCTACCTGGATCACAGCCTGGCGAGCCCAGACCTACTGGACGAGGTCACCGGCACCACGGTCTGGCACATCAACGCCGACGAGCCCGACCTGATCGACTATGACATGACCTTCAAGCAGGATGCCCAGGACGCCATCTACGCCCCGGACGCGTACCGGGCCTCCGACCACGACCCTGTCATCGTCGGGCTTGACGTCTGCGATGAGATCCCGCCAGAGCTCACCGTTACCGTGGATCCCGATACGCTCTGGCCTGTCAACCATAAGCTGGTGCCCGTCATTGCGACTGTCAGAGCGACCGACAACTTCGATCCTGCACCGGCTTTCACGCTTCTCTCCGTCACCTCCAACCAACCGGACGACAACAAGGGGGACGGCAACACCGACGACGACATCGTCATCCTCAACGACCTGGTCATCTTCCTGCGGGCCGAGCGCGATCCGCGGGCCGGCGACCGCGTCTACACCCTTACCTACCAGGCTACCGACGCCTGCGGCAACGCCACCATCACGACTGCGACCGTCACCGTGCCCCGCAGCCGCCAGGTAGCGCGACCGCTCAGGCCCACTGCACTGCATCAGGACGTGCGCCCAAGGGCTGCAGCAGCCCTTGGGCGCTGCGGCGACACACAGGACGGTGCCCTCTTCATCTCCTGCACCGCCGGCGTGCCCGCTGTAGACTGAAGCTAGATAAGACTGCACCTCCGACTCATCTCGCTCCCTCTGGGACCGATGAGCGTTAGGTGTGGGGAGCAATCCCCACGCCCGCCGTTCTGCAAAGGAGGCGGTACGCACCGCAAGCCGCTTGGGCGTGTCGTCTCCTTTCCTGTCTTGGTTGATGAAAGGAGTGGACAGCTGGCGCTTGGCTGAACGGCCACAATCCTTTGGTTGGGGCTCGATGCTTACGTTCTGACAGCAATGAGGAGGTTCGCTATGTACGGCTATGCTGGCAAGCTGCTCTTTGTGAATCTGTCCGAGGGTACACTCCGCGAAGAGGACTTGGACGAGGCCCTGGCGCGCAACTTCATCGGCGGCTATGGCCTTGGCGCTCGGATGCTCTACGACATGATGAAGCCCGGTGCCGACCCGCTCGGACCGGACAACGTGCTGGGTTTCGTCACCGGACCGGTCACAGGCACCCCGGCCCACTTCGGCGGACGCTACGCCGTCGTCTGCAAATCCCCCGTCTCTGGCACCTGGAACGACGCCAGCTCGGGCGGTTTCTTTGGGCCCGAGCTCAAGAAAGCCGGCTACGATGCCGTCTTCATCTCCGGCGCTGCCGACAGGCCGGTCTACCTCTGGATCAAGGATGGCAAGGCTGAGCTCCGCGACGCAGCGAAGCTCTGGGGCCTGGATGCTAAGGAGACGCAGGCAGCGCTCGAGGTCGAGACCGGTGAGCCTGGCGTGCGCGCTGCCGTCATCGGTCCCGCCGGGGAGCACCTGTCGCTCTTGGCCTCCATTATGAACGACGGGCACCGCGCTGCCGGGCGCGGGGGCCCGGGCGCTGTTATGGGCGCCAAGAAGCTCAAAGCCGTCGCCGTCCGCGGCACGGGCAGGATCCCCGTGGCCGATCCCGAGCGCGTCAAGGCCCTCAACGCCGCCATTCGTGACGGCATGAAAGATGCTCCCTTCGCTGCGCTCTTCCGCGAGGGCGGCACGGGCGCCACCACGGATGGCTCGGCCCTCAGCGGCGACAGCCCTGTGAAGAACTGGGGTGGCGTGGGCGCCGAGGCCTTCACCCCAGAGGAGGCCCACAAGCTGAGCAGCGCTGCCACCGCGAAGTACCAATCGAAGCGCTACGCCTGCGCCCAGTGCCCGCTAGGATGCGGCGCCGAGTACGAAGTGGACGAGGGCCCGTGGCCCATCGGCCAGACGGAGCGGCCCGAGTACGAGACCGCCGCTGCCTTCGGCTCCATGATGCTCAACACCAATGCCGAAGCGATCATGAAGTGCAACGAGATCTGTAACCGCGCCGGCCTCGACACCATCTCCACCGGGTCGACCATCGCGTGGGCCATCGAATGCTTCGAGAACGAGGTGCTGAACCGCGAGGAGACCGGCGGGCTCGAGCTCACCTGGGGCAACGCCGAGGTCATCGTCGGCGCGACCCAGGCTCTAGCCGAGGGCACCGGCTTCGGTGCCGTCCTCGCCCTCGGCTCGCAAGCCGCGGCCGACAAGCTCGGCAAGGGCCACCAGTATCTGGTCACTGTGCGCGGCATCGAGATCCCTATGCACGACCCCCGTCTGCTCCCCGGCCTCGCGCGCACCTACCAGTACGATCCCACCCCCGCCCGCCACGTCAAAGGCGGCATTGGCTTCAATCAGATGGGGATGGGACCGGAGAAGTTCAACACGGAGGGCACCGGCCCTGCGGACGTCCAGGCCACCGCCTTCACCGAGATGTTCAACAGTGCCGGATTCTGCATGTTCATCGCTTGGGCCGGCGGCGCACCGCACGTCTTCCCTATGGTGGAGGCTGTGACCGGCTTCGACGCCCAGACCGTCCAGGCTGCGCCCCTTCGCATTCTGACCATGCGTCACCTGTTCAACGTCCGCGAGGGGCTGACGCCCGCCGATTTCGCGATGCCCGGTCGCGCCGTCGGCAAGCCGCCGCAGGAGACCGGCCCCAACGCCGGCGCTACCGTCGATCACGAGGCCCTCGGCGACAACTACTTCGCCGCCCTCGGCTGGGACCGCACCACCGGTAGCCCCAGCCGTGAAGCGCTCGAGCAGCTCGGCGGCATGGACGATATCATCCGGGATCTCTACGGCTGAGCCGGAGACTGGCGCCCCGCTGATCCAAAGCGGGGCCCCAGTCTCGCCCACCGTCTGAGCCGGCGTCCGGCACGCGTCGCCCGGCCAAGCAAGAGCGTCGGGTTGCCTGGGCGGGAACACCGAGCGTCTAGAAGTACAACTCATACTCCTGCGGCGTCGGCGCATGGTAGACATACGCCGCTTCCTCACGCTTCCGCTCCGTCCACAGCGCCAGCAATGCATTGGGGAACGCCGGCTTTAGCCACGCGCTATCCCGCGCCAGGCCGTCAAGAACCACATCGAGATCCAGCGGGAAGACCTTGTCCTCCCGCGCCTCGGGGCCACTGAAGCCGAGGGCCACCGGATCCGCATTCCTGAGGATGCCGTCGACCCCTGCAAGCACCATAGCCGAGAGCATATAGTGGACGTTGGCAGACCCGTCGCCGGTTCGATACTCTATGCGTAGCTCGTCTTCTTTCAGGTAGCCAGGAATGCGCACCGCTGCGTTGCGCGAACCCCGTGCGAAGGTAGCGCCGATCGGCGCCTCGTAGCCCGGAACTAGGCGGCGGAAGCTGTTGGTGCTGGGGTTGGTGAACGCCAGGAGACTGCCCGACAGACTGTGCTCGAGAAGCCCGGCCGTGTAGGCCAGTCCTTCCCGGCTGAGCCCGTAGAGCGCATCGCCAGGAAAGAGGCTCCTGCCCCCTTTCTCGAGGAACTGGTGCACGTGCATGCCGCTGCCGGGCATCTTGTGGAGGGGTTTCGGCATGAAGGTCACGGCCAGCCCCATCTCCTGGGCTATCGAGCGGATGATCCACTTGGCGATGCAGACGCTGTCCGCAGCTCTGGCAAGATCCATGAAATCCAGTTCGATCTCCAACTGCGAGGCGGCCACCTCGTGGTGATGGTACTTGACCGGAATGCCGGCCTGCGCCATTACGCTTACGGTCCGGTTGCGGAAGTCGAAGAACCGGTCCTCCGGTGGTAGCCTGTGGTAGCCTGCCAGAGGGGCGAAGCGGTGCCGGGTGCTGAATGCCTCGCCCAGCCCCTCCCGTGACCCAACCTTGTAGAAGGCATGGTCTACCCCTGCGCCGTACTCAACCGTGTCGAATGCGTAGTATTCGAGCTCGACCAGCATCTGCGCGCTATCGGCGATGCCCTGCTCCCTGAGATACGTCGCGGCGCGCTTGGCTACGGCGCGAGGGTACTGGTCGAAGTCGCTCCGGTCGGCCGATACCACATCGCAGATGACGTGAGCGATCGCAGACCCCCCGCGCTCCTCCAGCCATGCGGCGTTACAGTCGGGGACCGCGACCATGTCCGACTGCTCGACCTTGGCGAAGCCGTAGTTGGATGCATCAAAGCCGATGCCGTCGCGGAGAACGTCTGCCGAGACATATGCCTGGGGCAGCGTCACCGAGCGCATGCCACCACCTATGTCAAAGAGGAGCAGGTTGAGATAATCAGCCTCTAGGCTACCTTCGTCAAAGGCCTCGCATGTCAGCAGTCTCATCGCCGTCTCTTTCCTTCTCTGGCGGCGTGCGGGCGGGCTGCTTCGCGCCTGCTACCACCGGCTCCGCGTCTCTCGATCTCCTGTTGAGGCGCCCCAAAAAGCTACGGACGAGGATCGCTTTGTCCTATGGCGCCCGTTCGTATGGTATGTCGTTCCTACCCAAAAGCCAAGATCGGGCCGCGCTGTCGGCCCGGATACCGAAAGGCGCCCCCATGAGGGGTGCTGGGGCCTGACACAGACACGGCCCCCGGCCGAGGTGTCAGGATGGTGACACCTCGGCCGGGGGCCGCGGTTGCCGTGGATCGAAGCCGCTAGCTCAGCTTACCAGCGGTTTTGGGACCGGCGGCGCTTGCGTTCCGCGCGGCGGGTGCGCGCGATGCCCTTGCGCTTCGCGATCCGCTCCTCCTCACCCTTGGTGAGGAAGTAGCGCCGCTTGCGCAGCTCGCTCATGATCTGATCCTGCGAGACCTTCTTGCCGAAGCGCTTGATCAGACTTTCATTCGTCTCGTTATCTCGCCTGACGACAAACGTCATAGCTCTCATCTCCTTGAGATGGCGGTCGCCTCTGCAACCGCCTGTACTAGTCTGGTCAGATTATCCCACGATTGCCCCAGGCGTCAAGGAGACCCAGTCCCCACCCACTCCCGAACGTAACCCAACCTTCCCCTAACGTGGAGCTGCGCCTCGCGTCCTATCATGAGTGTGATCGCAACAAGGAGGTAAAGTCAATGACGACTTTGGCGAACAAGAACACCGAACTTGACCTTAACATTGGTGCAGACATCTACTGCAACGAGGGACGCTGCGGCAAACTGACCCACGTGGTCATCGATCCTTCCACGCAGCGCGTCACTGATCTCGTGGTCGAGAAGGGGTTCCTCCAGAAGGAGGACCGCGTGATCCCCGTCTCAGCTGTGGATCAGGCTTCGGGGGACGAGATCCGGGTTGACATCGTCGCAGAGGACTTCGAGGCGTTCCCCGAGTACGATGAGCAGACGGTCCGGCTTCCAGCCGGTGGGTACCGCGGCGAACGCTACCAGGAGCAGGAAGTGCTCTACTTCATGGGACGCTACAGTTCGATCGTCGTGAGCGAACCTGTGGTCCCCACCGTCGAGCATAAGGTGCAGGAGGGTGTGCCCAACGATCTGGACGTTATCGGCGCCGGCACCCCGGTGCGCAACGTCCTGGACGACCTTGGAGAGGTCGACCACCTGCTGGTCCATTCCGAGACGAACCGTGTCACCCATCTGGTGGTGAAGACCAAGGGGCTCTTCTCCGACTATCCCGTCGTGCCCATCACTCAGGTGAATGCTATTCACGACGACGGTGTCTTCCTGGACCTGACAGAGGAGCAGCTCGAAGCGTATCCACGCTACACGCCAAGCGCGTAACGCCGGCGCCGGGCAGGCAGACGAAGGTATCGGAGGCTGGTCGCCTGAAACGCGAGTCGGGCGACCGGTCCTCCTGTAGCGGCGGGGGCGAGCTCACACCAAGTGCC
>JAFGNI010000561.1 GCA_016927095.1 Anaerolineae bacterium
GATGCGAAACGAACGTGAGACCTTCGACGCCCCGTACACAGGCAAACTGCTGGAGCACCTGGCTTTCCCTATGGGTGGGATAGGGGCGGGGATGATCTGCCTTGAGGGCGCGGGCGCCCTCTCGCACGTCTCCGTGCGCGGCGAACCCAACGTCCACAACGAGCCTCTGATGTTTGCGGCGCTCGCTATCAAGGGACGTCCCACCTTGGCTCGGGTGCTGGAGGGCCCCGTCCCCGGTTGGAAGATCTTCAGCCCGCACGATGCGGGCAACGGCCTGGGCGGCACGGACTACGGGTTGCCCCGCTTCGATGAGGCTGCCTTCACCGCGCGGTTTCCCTTCGGCAATGTGGTGCTGCGGGACGCCGAGGTGCCGGTGACCGTGACGATCACCGGCTGGAGTCCCTTCATCCCGGGCGATCCCGATAGCAGTAGCCTGCCGGTCGCGGCACTGGAATACAGCCTCCACAACCCAACCGATGGCCCGATCGAGGCCGTCTTCTCCTTCCACGCCCGCAACTTCATGGCTACAAACACTGGCGAGGGCGCGGCTGTACAGGAGACACGCAATGGCTTCGTGCTCTGGCAGCCCGGCAGCGAGGAGAAGACTTGGGCGCAGGGTGCCTTCAGCGCGGTTGTTGACGATTCGGCGACGACGGTCAACTGCGCTTGGTTCCGCGGCGGCTGGTGGGATCCACTGACCATCGTCTGGAAATCGGTAAAGCAAGCGACAACGCTCGAGGGCGGACCGCTAACCGAGGGCGACCCAAGCCCCGGCGGCAGCCTCTACGTGCCGATCGAGCTAGGCCCCGGCGAGACCAAGGTAGTCCGCCTGCGCCTGGCCTGGCACGCGCCCATCACGAACCTCCGCTTGGGCAAGGACAACGAAGAGGGTCCCACCTGCTGTGCCTGCAGCGGGACGCACACGCCGTGGTATGCCGGCGTCTTCGCGGACATCGAGGCGGTCACAGCTTATTGGCGCGCCCACTACGACGACCTCAAGACCAAGACGGCACGCTTCACCGAGACCTTCTACGACACGACCCTCCCCCCTGAGGTCGTCGAGGCCATCGCGGCGAATCTGACGATCCTGAAATCGCCGACGGTCCAGCGCCAGACGGACGGCAAGCTCTGGTGCTGGGAGGGATGCTGCGACACCCACGGCTGCTGCCACGGCTCCTGCACCCACGTCTGGAACTACGCACAGGCGCTCCCGCACCTCTTCCCCTTCCTGGAGCGCTCACTGCGCGACACCGAGTTCTTCGTCGATCAGGACGAGCAGGGTCACCAGGCCTTCCGGGCCAGCCTGCCGATTCGCCCGCCGGCGCACGACTTCCACGCTGCCGCGGATGGACAGCTGGGCGGGATCATGAAGGTCCACCGCGAGTGGCGGATCAGTGGCGATGAGCTATGGCTGCGCCGCTTATGGCCCAAGGTGAAGAAGAGTCTCGACTACTGCATCGAGACCTGGGACCCGGACCACCTGGGCGTGTTGGTGGAGCCGCATCACAACACCTATGACATTGAGTTCTGGGGGCCTGACGGGATGTGCACCTCCTTCTACTTGGGGGCGCTCAAGGCCGCGGTGACGATGGCTGAAGCGCTCGGCGAGGAGGTCCCGCGCTACCACGAGCTGCTGGACAAGGGCGTTGCTACTATGGAATCGGAGCTCTGGGACGGCGAGTACTTTATCCAGAAGATCCAGTGGGAGGGCCTGCGCGCTGCCGATCCGACCAAAGCCGTGAGCTGGACCGTCAACTACTCTCCCGAGGCCGAGGCCCTGCTCCGAGAGGAGGGACCGAAATACCAGTACGGTAAGGGTTGTCTCTCCGACGGCGTACTCGGCGCATGGATCGCGGAGATGTGCGGGGTCGAGCCCTTCCTGGATGCAGACAAGGTGCGCAGCCACTTGCTGGCAGTCCATAAGTACAACCTGAAGCGCGACCTCCGGCGACACGCGAACCCCCAGCGTCCCACCTTCGCACTGGGCGATGACGGTGGCTTGCTGCTGTGCACCTGGCCCAAGGGCGGCGCGCTCTCGCTGCCCTTCGTCTATAGCGACGAGGTCTGGACCGGGATCGAGTACCAGGTCGCCTCGCACCTGATGGTGATGGGCGAGACGGAGGCCGGTCGCGAGATCGTGCGCGTGGTCCGCGACCGCTACGACAGTCACGTCCGCAACCCCTTCGACGAGTACGAATGCGGTCACTGGTACGCCCGCGCGATGGCGAGCTACGGGATGATCCAGGGCCTCACCGGGGTGCGCTACGACGCGGTGAGCAAGAAGCTCGCCATCGCACCCACGATCGACGGCGACTTCCGCGCCTTCCTCTCAACGGCGACCGGCTATGGCACCGTCGGCATGAAGGATGGCAAGCCCTTCATCGAGGTGAAGCAAGGGACGATTCCTTACGAGAGCATCGAGTACACTGCGACCAAGTGAGGGGAACGGGGATAAGGGAAAGATGAAAAGGGATACGGGATACAGAACAGACAAGTCCGTACAGCCAGATCAGTTGAACTGAGCTTAAGAGATCTGTTCCCTGTCCCCTATCACCTATCCCTTATCCCATCTGTGTAATCTGTGGATCATTTCTGGAGGTCACAATGACAAAGAGAACGGACGAGCTGTGGCGGGGCATTCATCTGGGGTTGGGGCACGATGCGGACGTGGAAGCGCTGATCGAGGAGCTGCCGGCACTGGCTGAGATGGGCGTGAACCTGCTCATTCCTGAGGTCAACTATCAGTTCGCCTACGCCTCGCACCCGGAGCTGCGCGGCAAGGATCCAATCACGCCGGAGGCAGCGCGACGGTTGAGCGCCATCTGCCAGGAGCTAGATATCCGGCTGATCCCCCAGTTCCAGTGCCTGGGCCACCAATCCTGGGACAAGCATACGTTCCCCCTGCTGGAGATCTATCCCGAATTCGACGAGACGCCGGGCCAATTCCCTGAGAACGAGGACATCTACTGCCGGAGCTGGTGCCCCCAGCATCCCGAGGTGAACAACATCATCTTCACCCTCTTCGACGAGTTGGTGGACGCCTTCGAAGCTGACGCGCTGCACGTCGGCATGGATGAGGTCTTTCTGATCGGCTCTGAACACTGTCCGCGATGCCGGGGCAAGGATCCCGCTGTGCTCTTCGCCAAAGCGGTCAACGACTACCACGACTACCTTTCCGAACGCCATCTTGAGATGCTGATGTGGGGCGACCGGCTGCTGGACGCAGAGACAACCGGCTACGGTAAGTGGGAGGCTGCAGCGAACGGCACGGCGCCGGCGATCGACATGATCCCCAAAGACATCGTCCAGTGCGACTGGCACTACGAGGTGATGGACAACTATCCGTCGATCACCATCTACCTGGAGAAGGGCTTCCCGGTCCTCCCCGGTGGCTGGCGCAACGTGGAGGCGACTGAGCTGCTGTTGGACGCAGCGCTGGCACATCGAGAGCACCCGCGGATGCTGGGGTATCTCTGCACCACCTGGGGCGCGGTGAAGTCCGGTGACCTAGCCTCATGGCCCCCCATCGTGACCGCGATGGCGAGGCTAAGCTGATCGTCCCGGAGCACAACAATCGACCATTGGCCAAGACCATTGACGCCGCTAGTGATCAGTGGAGTTAGTTCGTAGGTGCCGCTCTAGCGGTTCCGCGGCTGAAGCCGCGACTACAAACCTCAACTATCAGGTCAAGTGAGCACGAGGCAGCATCCTGGGAAAGGTACATATGGAACAAAGACGCTTTGGCAACACGGATCTGGTCTGTTCAGCCATCGGGATTGGGACCTGGGAGCTAGGTACGACACAGTACGGTCCCGTCGACATCGAGGAGGCTATCCGTGCCATCAATGTGGCGCTTGACCACGGGGTCACCCTGGTTGATACCGCGGAGGTCTATGGCCCCTTCCATTCGGAGGAGATCGTCGCGCAGGCGCTCGGGACGCGGCGAAAAGACGTCGTGCTGGTCACCAAGGTGGGCTTCGATTACAACGAGCTCGATGCGATCTCGGGGCGGAACTCCCACTACGATCACGTGCTCCACCGCACCGAAGGCTGTCTACGGCGTCTGGAGACGGACTGGATCGACCTCCTCCTGATCCACTGGCCCGACCACGACACGCCCTACGACGAGCCGGTCCGGGCGATGGAGACGCTCAAGCAGGCGGGCAAGATCCGATACTACGGCGTCTCCAACTTCTCACCGGCGATGATGGACGCTGCCGGCAAGGGCGGCGATCTGGCGACAAACCAGATCGGCTACAACCTGATCGACCGGCGGGTGGAAGCAACCGTGCTGCCCTACTGTCGGGCCCACGACATTGGCTTCATGGCCTATGGCACCCTCTGCTATGGGATCCTCACGGGTAGCCTCAGCCCTGACACGACCTTTGTCGATTGGGATTGGCGCGCAAAGGGCAGCGCCTTCGGGCTGCCGTTGTTTCAACAGGAGCAGCTGGGGAAAGAACTGCGGGCCGTGGCGCGGCTGCAGTCGCTCGCGGCACGCTACGACAAGTGCGTGGCCCAGCTCGCTATCGCCTGGGTGCTAAGCCAGTCTGACGTCACGGTCACACTAGTGGGCATGCGGACGCCGGACGAGGCACAGGAGAACCTGGCCTCCCCCGACTGGCGCCTCGGCGCCGGCGTGATGACCGAGATCGACGCGATCCTCGCCGAGGAGGGCGTCCCGACCTACGTAGGCCACCGCATCGCAATGTAGTACCGCCGTATCGGCCCCGTCAGTGGGCGCAAGTGCTGTGCCGAGCGTAGTGTATGGGCAGGCCAGGCCCCGTCGACTCGGTTCTAAGCGCGCGAGCGAACACGGCAGTTCGCCCTAGGCAGACAAACAGCATCTCACAGGGCGGGGTGACTCACCTCTGCGTAGGCCGAAGCGTCGTCTTCGGCCTCCCGGCAAGACTAGAGGGCGGCTCAGGAGCCGGGTACGACAGGGTCGGCCAACA
>JAFGNI010000085.1 GCA_016927095.1 Anaerolineae bacterium
AGCTCGCACATCTCGTTGATGAGAGCGACGGCGTTCCGGTAAGAGTGGCACGTCGGATCCAGGAGCAGGGCCTGCAGGAGCTTGTTGCGGGAGCCCTCCGAATAGGCCGCCACCAACAGCTTCTGGACGCTGCCTTGCGTCCGCAGAATAGCCGTGACCGGCTCGGGCAACCGATCCATCTGCCGGCAGTGTACGCCGTTGCCGTCGGCGACCGCCGGCACCTCCACGGCGATGTCATCGTCAATGCCCGGGATCAACCCCTGATTGGGCACAATCACAACCCCCAGCTCGCGCACGGCGCCGCATGAGAGGGCTTCCATCATCGGCACCGCGATCTCGCCACTGGGTTGCAGCTCGCGGGGATTCGCAGGGTGCTCCGGGGTAGGCTTCTGAGCCCGGCTCTCCGGGAAAAGCGGGACATCGGTCGGCTTCTCGCCCAGGGAGTAGATGAACCTTGGGATCTCCCCCGTCTCCCAGGGGTGGCCCTCGACGGGGTCATAGTAGTACTGCAGCGCGCTGCTGGCGAGGAACTCCTCCGCCCACCGGATGTACTCGCCGATGTGGTTCGCCCCGGGCGAGGGCCACAGGCCGAAGACGCGCAGACAGATGCGGCTGAGGGCCAGCTCGTCCCAATGCGCCAGCGGGTCCGCCTCGCGCTCCTTCTGCCGCAGAAAGGGATACAGATCCTCGCCCGTCGCCTTATCGCGGATCGTCTGGAACCAGGTGATATGGTTCATACCACACGCTGCCATATCCAGCGCGTCAACGGGCCTCTGCAGGAAGGTCGCGATCTGATCCTCGCCCATCGCCACGCCGTGACACAGGCCGTAGGCCGTCACACCGGTGAGCGTGTTGACCGCCTGGCACAGCTTGCTCTCCGGATTGGTGAAGTTGAGCAGGACCGCATCCGGACAGAAGATCTCCATCCGGTGGGCGATCTCCAGCGTGGGGCCCATATTGCGCAGCGCGTGGAAGAGGCCACCGGGCCCGCCGTTCTCGCCGTAGATCTGCCTGAAGCCATAGTGGCGCGGGACGTGGAAGTCCTGGGCCCAATAGAGATAGCGATTCACCTCGATCGCCGAGACCACATAGTCGGCGCCCCGCAACGCTTCATCGAGGTCGGTGCCCGACGAGACCTGGGCTCGGCGCCCAAGGCGTCCGGCAACCGTGTCGGCATACGCGACGATATCCGGCAGATGCTCCGGGACTATGTCCATCAAGGCCAGTTCGACGCCGGCGTCTGCCAGCGCGTCGCTCAGGAAGATGTCGCGAACCGTCCCAGGTCCGAAAGACTGACTACCCGCGCCGATCACCGCGATCTTGATTGCCATAGGTTCCTTCCCTCCCTGGAGCTAGTGGGTCATTTGGTATACGCATACCCATTCTGCGGGTGTGAGCGTTGACGATTAGCTTTGCACTTCGGCCCCAGCAGCTATTCTGGCCTGCGCCAGGACCCTCTGGATGAACGACGCCTTGCCCTCGGTATAGGCTTCCCGGTCGGTCGGATAGCGCCGGGCGAGATCGACCTTGAGGGCAGCATAGGCTTCCGCCAGCACCGGATCCCGGATCAGGGCATCGCGAAAGAGAACATGGTTCTCCCACGCCACGCTACCTAATTCGTTCACGTGCAGATGGTGCGTCCGCGGATCGCCTTTCACGAAGAAGTGGCGCCGGGGTATGCCGTTTTCGCCGCGGTACTCATAGCCGAGTTCCTCGATAGGCGGGATGCAGACACGGGCGGCTTCGAAGCTCGCCACCGCTACGGCGATGTCTAAGATCGGCTTCGCAAGCATGCCTGGGATCGACGTGCTGCCCACATGCTGGATTTCGAGCACGTAGGGGCCGATAGCAGCCTGCAGGCGCGCCTTCTCCGCCTCAAAGCAGCGTCGCCACTCGGGGTCATAAGGCGCGAGCTCGACGTGCCCACGCACCAGGCCAATCACACGTCGTCCCGGAACAACTGCCGTTCCATTGTCATCCTCGCCTCCCCGGTCACACCTGCAGCTACGTGCTCCCAGTATATGACAGCAGGACGATTTCCGCACGAGCCTTCTGTCTGGGGCGCAGTTCGATGACCGCTTCCAGAGCCCGAACGGCAAAGCTCGAGCAACGCTGTATCATGAGGATACAGACGGCTAAGGACAAAGGAGGCTTGATGGAATCCAACACGCTGTCGCCAGAGCTGCGGGCGTTCATCCTTGCCAAAGTCCTGCAATCACTCTCACTCTACTTCGCCCATTGGGAGGATGCGCAGTTGGGCAAAGAGGAGCTGGATGCAGCCTTTGAGGAGCTGACTCGCGAGGCCATGGCCTGTCAAGACCGCCGAAGCTTCTCGCTGCAGATGATGGCCTTTCTGGCCCGGCTCAACAACGGTCACACGCGATTTCTCGATCCGGACCTTGAAGCGCTGCCGCCATTGGGGATGCGGATCCGGCCCGTCGAGGGACGCTGGACCGCCCTGATGTCGGACCTCCCAGGAATAGCAGCCGGCGATATCATCCTGGATCTCGCGGGCCAATCCGCGGAAGCCTGGTTCGACGCGGTGCGCCCGTACACCGTTGGCAGCCCCCAGGCGCGGACCGTGCAGTTTGGCGAGCAGTACGCCATCTTTCGCGAGCTGCTTGGGCAGTTCCTCCCCGAACGTCTCGATTACCGTGTCGAAGATGCAGGCGGCAAAGTACACACGGTGACGGTCGACCGCAGAACCCTGGTGCGCGCGGCACCCGCATCCAGCACCCAAGGTCGCTGGCTGAGCCCCTCGGTCGGGTACATCAAGGTCCCGAGTTTTCTCGACCCCGAGTTCGAAAAACAAGCCCTGACCCAGGTGCAGGCATTCAAGCACGCGGCTTGCCTGGTGGTCGACGTGCGGGGCAATGGCGGCGGCTCCACGCCCCAGGCCTTAACAAGCGCGTTGATAAACCGACCCTATCGCTGGTGGACCGAGAGCAGTCCGCTCAACGTAGGGCTGTTCGCCTACGAGGCACAGATGGGGCACAATGTGGAGCGTTGGGGATACAGCCAGCTCTCCTGGCATTCGCCGGCGAGGGATCCCGACCCCGAGGCGTACCAGGGACGGATGATCATCCTGGTCGACCGCGCGACGTGGTCCGCGGCGGAGGACTTCACGATGCCGTTCAAGGACACGGGGCGCGCCGTCATCGTAGGGGAGACAACCGGCGGGTCCACGGGCCAGCCCTTTGTGCACACCTTCTCCAATGGCATGGGCGTGGGAATCGGCACCAAGCGAGCCACCCTCCCCGACGGCACAAGATTCGAGGGTGCCGGCATCGTCCCCGACGTCCAGGTCGATCTGCACCGCGAGGACCTGTACACCGGCCACGACCGCGTGCTGGACAAAGCCTTGGCTCTGGCTCTGAACGAGACGTAGGCCGGCTCTAGTGGTCAGTGAAGTTGGTTCGTAGTAACGGCCCCACAGTGTGGGGGCTCAGTCGTTCCGGTGCCTTGTTGGGGCCTGCAGAACCGCTGAAGCGGTTGCTACGAACCAACTTAACTTACCACTAGCCCGACTCTAGGCCTAGCTCTTTGTGCAAGAAGCGCACGGTGGCGGTCACCTGATCCTCGGGGATGCAGAAGGAGACGCTGTGCTCCGTGGCAGCCTGGGCCACAGCGATGACGCGCGTCCCCTGTGCCCCCAGCGCCGCGAAGGCGTGAGAGACCGTCCCGGTGGCATTCCACCCGGGCACGCCCACCACCGAGACCGTCGCGACCTGTTCCTTGGTGCCCAGCGTCACGATGGCGCGATCCAGCTCGGCGGCAAAGGTCGTCTGCAGCGTCCTCAGGCACCGCGCCTGCCCGTCGCGGCGGACGATCAAGTTGAGGTTGTGCTCGGAGAAAGACTGCGAGAACATCAGCACATCAATCCCGTCATCGCTTAGGGCCTGCAACGCCCGGGCCACCGCGTGCAATGACCAGTAGTCGTCGAGGCCGCCGACAGCGATCAGGCTCAGGCCTCGCGTCGAGATGATGGCAGGTAGGTGCACGCGCGTCGCACTGGGCCTGTCGACGATCAAGGTGCCCGGGTCGGCAGCGTTGAAACTATTGAGAATGCGCAAGGGGATCTGGTTCTCGATCACGGGCCGGATGGTCTTGGGATGGAGCACGTCCGCGCCGTAGTAGGCCAGTTCCGCGGCCTCGACGTAGGACAGCTCGCGCAAGGGGCGCGCGGCGGGGACCAGGTTCGGGTCAGCCGTGAGAATGCCATCGACGTCGCTCCAGATCCAGACCTCGCGGCACTGCACGTCATGGCCGGTTGGGTCGCCGCGCCGGGCGTGGAGGCCTGTGCCAATGATGGCGGCGGTGTAATCGCTGCCGCCCCGGCCCAACGTCGTCGTCACCCCATCCTCCGTCGCCGCGATGAAGCCGGTCACGACGGGTGTAATGCCCTGCACCAGCAGCGGGACGAGTCGCGCCTGCAGCCTCGCCCGCGTCTTGTCCATCAGCGGTATCGCTGCGCCAAAATGATCATCGGTCACAACCAGGTCGGTCGCCAAAAGGGCCTGGGCCGCAACGCCCCGCTCCCGCAGACACGCGGCAAGGATCTCCACGGAGAGCATCTCGCCGAAGGCAGCCACGTGATCGCGCCCTCGGGCCGTCAGCTCACCCAGCACCGCAATGCTGTCGTACAGCCTCTCCAGCTTGGATAGCTGATCTGTGATCCGGCCTGCCAGCCGGTTGCGCTCCTCACCGGCATCGAACAGGGCATCCACCACCGCCAGATGGCGCGCCAGCAGGTCCGTTCTGACCTGTCGATACGTGGCCTCGCGTCCTTCTGTAGCCGCCCACGCCCCGTTCAGAAGCGCATTGGTGACCCCACCCATCGCCGAGACCACCACAACGGCGCCGGATGGCGCGTGGGCGCCCTGGGGCCCGTGGTGGTGTGCGATGATATCCGCGACAGCGCAGAAGCGCTCCGCGCTGCCGACGGAGGTGCCGCCGAATTTGTGGACGATCGCCGTGGTTGGTACAGCCCGTTCCTTTGCCTGCATATGTCCCCCCTCTAGGTCACGGCAAGGCCTTGACCACAGTCAAGGCTTGATCGAGATCCGCGATGAGGTCGTCCGCGTCCTCGATGCCCACCGCATAGCGGATGAGACTGTCACTGATGCCCGACGCGCGACGCTCCTCTTCCTTGAGCGAGATGAAAAGCGCCTGTTGCTGGACGATGCTCTCCACGCCGCCGAGCGTTGGCCCGATATAGGGAATCTGAAGGCGATCCACAAACCGCGAAGTC
>JAFGNI010000562.1 GCA_016927095.1 Anaerolineae bacterium
CGCGAGGCCATTGTGAACGCGGTCGCCCACCGCGACTACAGCCTCGATGGGGCGCAGATCCTGCTCTACATCTTCGACGACCGTATCGAGCTGCGCAGCCCCGGGCGCCTGCCCAACAGCGTCACGCTGGACAACGTACGCACACACTTCGGCCGCCCGCGGAACGAGACGATTGCGCGCGTGCTGTTCAACCTGGGCTACGTGAACACGTTGGGGTCGGGCATCCCCCGTATGATCCGCTTGATGCGCGAGCATACAGGACGCGAACCCGACCTCCAGGAGATGGATCACCAGTTCCTGGTTCGGCTCTGGGGCAGATCGGACGAGGACTAGCGCCCTGTGGCCCGCCTGACTGACCATACCTTCCAGCTTGCCTATGGGCCAGGCGATGCGCGCCTGACCGATTTCTACATCCCGGCCCTGACCGCCAGCGTCCGCTATGAGCGGATGACCGGATACTTCAGCAGCCATGCGCTGGCGATTGCCGCCGCCGGCGTCGCCCATCTGATCGCCAACGGTGGGCGGATGCGGCTCCTCGTCGGCGCGCAGCTGAGCCAGGAGGACGTCGCGGCGATTCAGGCCGGTTACGGTGCGCAAGCCATCGTGGCGGCCCGCCTTGCGGACGTCCTGCCCGACCCGGATACCCTAGCCGAGCGACTGCGCCGGCGCCTGGAGGCGCTCGCGTGGATGGTGGCGCGCGGGACGCTGGAGATCCGCGTCGTCCTGCCCAAGGGACCGGGCGGTGTCCCCTTGCCTGCGCCGGCCTCCCATGACTACTTCCACCCCAAGGTCGGCATCTTCACCGACGCGGCGGGCAACCAGGTCGCCTTCAACGGGAGCGTCAACGAGTCGTCAGCCGGCTGGGAGCACAACTACGAGTACCTCACCGTGTGGCGCTCCTGGGTCTCCGACGAGAGCCGGGCCTACGTCGCCGAGCAGGTCAACCGCTTCTCCCGCCTATGGGAGCAGCGCGAGCCCGACTGGATCTCTATGCCCGTGCCCGACGCCGTGCGTCGGAGCCTGCTCCGCTACACCCCGTCTGCCGCACCGGCCAGGGATCCCCTCGAGACTGCGCCATCCACCGTCGAGGAAGCAGGCAAGAAGCTCGTTGTCGCCTCCGCCTTGGATCGCGAGCGTGTCCTTGTCCGCTTCCTGCGGGACCTGCCACACCTTGTCGGTGGGTCGGGGCTCGGCGCCGCGACGGCGGCGGTGGAGCCCTGGCCCCACCAACGGACGGTCGCGCGCACGGCAGCCGACACCTATCCGGCCCGCTATCTCTTCTGCGACGAAGTCGGCCTGGGAAAGACCATTGAGGCCGGCCTTGTGTTGCGCGAGCTGTGGCTCCGTGGCATCGTCGGCCGCGCCCTGATCCTGGCGCCGAAATCGGTGCTCCGCCAGTGGCAGGAGGAGCTCTACGAGAAGTTCGCGCTCAACGTCCCCATATACGATGGCAAGATCTTCCACGACACCTGGGGAGCTGTGCGCGTCCCGGACACTGCCAATCCCTGGAACGACGTATCGCTGGCGTTGGCGTCAAGCCAGCTGGTGAAGCGCCAGGACCGCCGGAATGACCTTCTGGAAGCTGCCCATTGGGACCTGGTGCTCGTGGACGAGGCCCACCACGCCCGTCGCAAGGACTTCCTGGACAAGCGAACCTATCGTCCCAACCGGCTGCTCGAGTTGCTCGATGACCTCGAGGCCCGCACCAAGGGCCTGCTCCTGTTGACTGCCACGCCGATGCAGGTCGATCCCATCGAGGTCTGGGATCTCCTCAACCTGCTCGGGCTCAGTGGCGAGTGGGGCGCGGACGGCCGCAACTTCCTGCGCTTCTACACGGAGCTGCGCCGCGAGGACCCCGATTGGGATTTCGTGCTGCGAATGTTCCAGGCCGAACGGGCCGCCGCCGGGGGCGAACTCGATCAAGCATGGGTGAGGAAGGCGGCGCAGAAGCTGGGTCCCGTTGAGTGGCTCCACCTACAACAGGTGCTGGAGGATCCGCGATCCGCTTCGTCGTTTTGGAAGCTACCCACACATGCCAAGGCTGTGGCCGTCGACGGGATCAAGCAGACCACCCCGCTGCGCCGCCTCGTCTTCCGCAACACGCGTCCTCTGCTCCGCGACTACGTCAGGCGCGGCCTGCTACAGGATCGCGTGCCGCACCGGAGCCCGCGGCTGGAATGGATCGAGATGCGCGATGAGGAGCGCCGGCTCTATGACCGCATTCAGGAGTACATCAGCAACTTCTATCGCAAGTATGAGGAGAAGCGCAAGGGCTTGGGCTTCGTGATGACGGTCTACCGCCGGCGCCTCACCAGCAGCTTCTATGCCGTGCGCTGTAGCCTCGAACGACGACTGGCCTTTCTGCGCGGTCAGGCGGGTCTCGGCCTCGACGACGATGACCTTGAGCAGGAGGTGCTGACGGCTGACTGGGATGAGGCGGACTTGGACGACCGGGCAGACGACTACCTGACCGAGATTGCCTACGTGGAGGATTTCCTCCACGAGCTCCGGATGCTCACAGGCCACGGCTCCAAGGTGGAACAACTCCTCGCAGACCTCTCCTCTGTCTTCAGGCACCGCGACACCGTGTTGGTCTTCACGCGGTACACCGATACGATGGACTTTCTGCGCGAGCAGCTCCGGCAGAGCTATGGAGGCCAGGTCGCCTGCTACAGCGGGAGGGGCGGCGAGTGGTGGGACGGTACAACCTGGGTCCCGATCACCAAAGAGGAGCTCAAGAACGAGTTCCGCCTCGGTGAGCGGATCAAGATCCTGCTCGCGACCGACGCGGCCAGTGAGGGCCTCAACCTGCAGACGTGTGGTGTGCTGATCAACTACGACATGCCCTGGAATCCGATGCGGGTAGAGCAGCGCATTGGCCGCGTGGACCGCATCGGCCAGCGCTATGATCATGTCTGGATTCGGAACTACTTCTACAGCGACACCGTGGAGGCCAAGGTCTACCAGGCGCTGGGCGATCGCATCCACTGGTTCGAGGATGTCGTGGGACCGCTCCAGCCGATTCTCGCGCGGGTCGGCAGGACGATCCAGGTCGCCGCGATGGCGGGCGAGACAGAGCGGGCGCGTGTGCTCGACGAGGAGGTCGCCGGCCTCGACGCGGCCCTTGACGCGCTTGACGAGCAGCTGAACGTGGATGCTTGGGCCAACCGTGCCGACGAGAGCGATCCTTGGCCTGCACCGGCATCTCTGCCTGAGATCGCGAGCGCGATCCTCAACGCGCCGACGTTGGGCTGGCACTTCCTAGAGCACGAGCGTATTCCGGGCGCCTATTGGCTGGCGCTGTCCTCGGACCGCGTGGCGGTCACGTTCGATCGGGGGGTCTTCGACGCGCATCCCAACACGCTACAGCTTCTGACGTACGGCAACCCGCTCCTCGATCGCTTGTTGGCCCTGGTCCCCGATCCGGAGGACGCGCCAGACGGTGGAAACTTGCTTCGGATCGAGATGGAGACGCCCTTACGCCGCGTCGGCTACTACACGCAGGATTCGGCAGGCGCCGTACAGCCCCTTACGCGTTTGGCCGATCTTCAGGGCGCCATCGATGCCCAGGGCAACGCCGAATGGTCCGAATCCCAGGTTGCGGCAGCGCGGGTTGATGCACAAGCCGCCGCTGAGGCGGAGTGGGCGAGGATCCAACGCGGTTTGGATCAGCTGAAGCGGTCACAGCGCGACGCCATGGTTGCCCGCGCGGGGCGCCTCCTTCTCGACGCGGCGCTCGTGGAGCTTGCCCTCGGCCTCCACCCAAGCCTCTTTGGTGACGGCGGCTATCCTATGGGTTTCGATGAGAAGGCAGTCCTTGGCCTCAGGCGTCATGGGTACCCGTGGGCGCCCCTGCTCAAACTGGCGTGGGACGGGATGCCCACGCGCCGACCGCAGCCCACCGACCCATTCTACGTCGGCATCCAGGGCGAGCCCCCCGAGTATCTCAGGCGCCGGTTTGCACAGCTGGCACATGAAGCTGCCCGCCTGGTGAAGCAGCTGAGCGCCATGGGCGCGTGACGCCCCTGAGAGCGGAGTGGCGCTTCCTGGCAGTTCTGCAGGCCGTGGCGGCGAGCCTGCTCAACGGCAGCAAGGAGCAGCAGCTGCCGACAGGCCTGCTGATGGGTAACGACGGCTACGTTCGCGACAGCGTCGCCACCGCGCAGATGGGCAAGGACGAGGACGGGCCGGAGCAGTTGGCCATGAACTTGGAGGGCTAGGATGGCGGGCGACGATTGGGAAGCGATTATCGCGGCGGGCGAGACCCACACCGTGGAGTTCAAGAGCGACCGCACATGCCTGAGTGATCAGGATCTGATGGAGGCAGTGATCTGTCTCGCAAGGTGAGCTTACTCGTGGCTGGTTTGGCTCGTAGTAACCGCTTCAGCGGTTCTGCAGGCCCCGACAAGGTACCGGAACGACTGAGCCCCACACTGTGGGGCCGTCCCCACAAACCCCAAACGTCAGCTTGACCTAGCACTAGGCATCAAGGTCGTCAACCGCGGCGCCCCCG
>JAFGNI010000563.1 GCA_016927095.1 Anaerolineae bacterium
CCGTGTTGCCGGTGACCCAAGAGGTGGTGCTCCTGGCGGCGCACAGGGCGCACGACTACGCCCTGCACTTCTGAGATGCTCAGCTCTGGGCCACCACCCGATTGTACGGCATCGCCACGATCTACAGCGAGGACTTCGGCGATCGCCATAGGCGTCGTCTTCGGTGGCATCGACCACGATGGGGATCTTCACTGGGGGCGCTGTGCCGGTGTCGTCCGAGCGCAGGCGCGGGACGCCCGGCAGCAGGAGCCCTAGAAGAACGGCGCTGAGCGCCATGCGTCGGAGAAGCCTGGTGCTAGTGGTCGTTATGTTGCCGGGCATCGGCGAACGCTCCTTGGTTGCAGAAGAACCTACCTCCTATCCCATCCTAGTACGCAGGTACAAACGCGTCACCTGTTCTAATCACGGGTTACAGCCGGGGGCGGGACGGATGACTACGGCATCCCCACACGGCGGCGCCTACCTACGCAGTCCCGCCAGCCGGGACCGCCCTACCGCCCGGCGTTACCCTTGACCGGCGGCGTCCCCAAGTCTTGCCCCACTGACTTTGTTAGCCGGTGCTTGCATTAAGCTGTCACTTCGTCTATAATATAAAAGATAGGCTTCTTCAATTTATGCGAAATGGGGTACCTAACAGGTCGCAGGCACAAGCCGGTTCCGAGAGCCGGTCTGTGCGCAAGTGACATAGTGAGGAGGCGAGAAATGAGACGAGAGCGAGCGCGTCAGCTTGTTGTGCTGGTGGGCATCGTGCTGCTGGCCGGGGCTGCCCTGATCGTGGTCGGGGGCGTCGCGGGAAGCCTAGCAGCCAACCCCGATATCGACTGCGCGGCAGGCCCTTCCGAGACCGTGTGTACGATCACGGACGGTGCCGGCATCAGTAGCGTCCGTGTGGAGGAGGAGACAGCCGCCGGGAGCAACGTGGCGGCGGACGAGGTCTACAGCACCTGCCCAACTGAGGTTGCGGTCAAGTGGGTGCCACTGGCGCCGCACTACCAGCTGACCGTTGTGGACTGTGGTTCGCCGGCAGCGACGGAAGAGGTGTTCACCTTCGACGGTCTCGCCCACAGGGGACTGGGCCAGGCAGCGCTGGACCTGCGCCCGCTCAGCCTACGCGCCACGAACTTTGGCCGCTTGGGCAACGACGGGCTAGCCGTGGAGTTGGAGGCCTCTCTCTGGTCTGCGCTGATCTATCCGCAGGCGCCGCTCCAGCGGGGCACCTTGTCCGCCACCGTCTATCCGGCCGGCAGCCTAACGCAGGTTGCCGAGCTGCGGTTGACCGACCATATGACGGACGTGATCGTGTATCTCCCGAGCAGCACCTATGACGTTGACCTGTACCGTATGGGAACGGCGGTCCACGCCGCGGACGACGTCCCGAATGGCACGTCCTATCTCTCCCTGGTCGCGCCATTCTGTGAGGGGATCGGCGACCTCTCGACATGTGTTCCGCGCCTGACCTTCGGCGTTGACCCCGCAGACCATCGGGCCTACTGGGAGCTCGAGCTGCCGGCTCCGATCTCGGTAACCTTGCCGTCGATGGTGGTCAGCACGGACCGGCTGCGTTTCACAGAGAGCAGCACGCCCGCTCGCCCGCTGACGATCGGGTCGGTTGAGCTGACCGGCACAGAGCTGCCGGCGCTCACGATCTATTCGGAGGTGATCCGCGCGCCCCTTGCCGAGAGCAGTCTCTTCCTGCCGGCGGTACTGGGGGGCAGCGGCCCTGCTGATCCCTTCGGCTTTGACGCCCTGACGGCGTTCATGGAATCGGATCCGGATGTGGGAGCGTCGAGACGGATCAGCCCCGATCTGTCGGTGCTGGTGGTCGGTACCGGCGAGCTGATCACGGAGACGGTGGAGATGCCGTCGCTGGATGACGTGCCCGACGACGGGGTGCCGGATCCTGAGGAGCTGGCGCCGCGCACGACCGTGTCCCAGACGCTGCGCGTCTTCAACACAGGCAACCAGAAGGAGTTCGAGATTGTGGTGGAAGGCGACCTGCTGGCGCAGCTAGGGCGCCTGATGCAGGGCAGCGGTGCCGGGCCGGCGGGTGGTGCTGCGCAGGGCGCGGATGCCCTGCTCCTCCGCGACCGGCGGGCGCCTACGGGTTGGAGCGACGGCGTTGACAACCGGGTCTACCTCTCCGGGACGACCTGGTGGCCCTGGCGCACCATCGTGCACTTCAGCAACAACTGTAGTGGGACATTGATCGGCCCGCGCCACATCCTGACTGCCGCCCACTGCATCAACAAACGGGGGACGAATCAGTGGTATAGCTTCACCGCCACACCCGGGCGGGACGGCAGCGACAAGCCTTTCGGCGACGCGCAGATGAACCCCAACCCGCAGCCGGGCGATCCGTTCCGATGGTACTTCACGCCCGCCGGATGGCGCGATCCTCAGTACAACGAACAGAACTGCGCCGGCTCCTGTTTCGCGGCGTCGCAGCACGACTGGGGGCTAATCATCATCCCTGAGTATCTGGGCTACCAGACGGGGTGGATGGGCTACGTGGCCCGTCCGGGAAGCCAACTCAACGTCCAGGCGCACTTCAACCGCGGGTACCCTGTCTGCAACTCGGGCAACGGTAATTCGCCGAGCGGCTGCGACTACGGTGAGCTCTTCGGCGACGTACAGACCTGCCGGCTCGGTAACTACTCCTACCAGGACGGCAGCGGTTGGAACCGGCTGATCCGCAACTCCTGCGATCTGAACGGCGGCCATAGCGGGAGTCCCGTCTACCATTACTTCTATGACTCCCACATCGGGCAGACGGTGCCGGTGGTCGCGATGGTGGAGATCTGGGAGCACTGCTATACCTGCGATGCTGACGACGACTACCCCAACACGGCCCGCCGTTTGACGCCCTCCAGTCTCGACACCATCACGTTCTTCCGGCAGTGGAAGCCGTAGCGGGAGGGGATAGGGGACAGGGGACAGGGTATAGGGTGTCACGTCCTGGTTCGATTGAACCGGGTTCCGAACTGGGTCCTCTTTTGTGGCCTGCCGCGGGACTGCCGTGAGGGCTAGGTTAGGCGCGCGGCTCGACGTAACCTGACGGGGCGTTGGGCCGCGTCGCGTGAAGTGTCGCGGGGGTGTGCTCTGCCCTTGGGGCAATAGCCAGGCTACCATTGGGCACACGTGATAGTGCCCATGCCCCAGCAGTGGTTTCGGACGTGACGCCGGTACGCTGGCAGGTCGATCTGTAGGGGCGAGGCATTGCGACGCAGAAGGTGCGTACCGGGGTTGGTATCCGCGTTCGAGGGCAGGCAGGACAGTGGCGGCACGCCGCGCAATGCCTCGCCCCTACAGGATGTCGCCGCCAGCTGCGCGTGGTCCTTTCACACGCTCTGCCCCACAGGATGCGAGTACCCTCCTGCGCCGGCCGACCGTCC
>JAFGNI010000564.1 GCA_016927095.1 Anaerolineae bacterium
GCGGAAACCGCTCGCTCATGTCTCTCCTTTCGGGTGTCCAACGGCTCGGTTGCGCACCATCTCGCACAGACCTAGGTTACCACCGGCCCTGCGGTTCACAAGCGCACGTCCCCGCGCCCAAGGGCTTTCTGTAGACCTTGGGCGCTGCTGTGTCGGACCCGCCGCAAGCGCGGATGACTTGCCTTCGAGCGCCCAAGGGCCTTCTGCGGGCCTTGGGCGCTGCCGTTCACCCCGCTTTGTGCTTCAACCACAGCTTGCTATACTCCCGACCATCCATGAGCTACCAAACAACGCCCGCAGAGAGCAACGCCCTGTCGCTAGACGAGGTCCTCGCGCGTCTGGCGAAGAACCAAATCGTCGAAGGTGTGCTGACTATCGGTACCACCTCGGACAACCGCCTGTCACCGTCCAGCGACTACGACATCGTCATCGTCGTGCCCAGTCTCGGCGACCTCGAGCCCTACGGCGTCACCCACATCGACGGTCGGCTCACCGACCTCCTCTTCGTCACCACAGCACAGCTCGAGGAAATCCTGGCGCTGACCGAGCCCGTCGATAGCCGGGACTGGCTGGGGAGAATCATCCGTTGGTTCGAGGGCGGCACCATCGCCTTCGATCGCGAGGGACGACTCCGCGCTGTTCGGCACAAAGTGCGAACCGTCTCGTGTCTGCTACCGCTGGACAATGACGCCCGCGCGGGTTGGTGGCGCGTCAACTACAACCTCGCACAGACGCGGCGCATGCTCGCCGCGGATGACCCCGTGTACCTCATCGCCGCCGACCTGCGGATGGCGCTCTACGGCCCGACAGATCTTCTCTTCAACTACTTCGATATCCGCAACCTGCCCTGGAGCGGCGACAAAGACGCCGTCCGGTACCTGTGCGCGAACGACCGGGACTACTTGGACCTCTTCCGGCGGTTCATCGCCGAAGGTGACCGGTCGCGCAAGATCGCGCTCTATCAGGCGCTCGCGCTCCACACCGTCGCGCCCGTGGGCGGCCTTTGGGAAGAGGGGACCACCGCGCTGGCTAGTCGCCAAACCGATAGCGAGTCCGGTCGCGCACTGGACTTCTGGGATGACTTGATCCGCTGACGGCAGCGAGGCGCTGCGCAAAGCCTTGAGGCATCTACCAGGGCACGCCGTCACCCATTTGCCGTAGTGCTCGCTGCAGGGCAATCGCACTTCACCCTAACCCGGCGCAGATGTCATTCTGAACGGGTCTGCCGATCGCCCACACGGCTGATCCAGGCCAGTGAAGAATCTCGCGCCCCAAGGCAAGCCCGGACTCGAGCCGAGAGATCCATTCGACTACGTTCAGGAGAAGCGCCTCGCACCCACGCTTTGTCGACCGGCATGGGCGTAGCACCCGCCTAGAATAACGGATAGCCCTTCTTGAACACTCAATGCAATAGCCCTGGTGCCCGCTGCTTCCACCCTCACCGAAGCGTGTTACAATGCTGCGAATTGCCGCGGCCCTTCTGCGCACCGCCCAGCCATCGTAACGTTTCGATCGCGCCTGTGTATTAGTGTGTGGCGGAAGCGCGCGAGAGCCCGCCAAGAGAGGAGGCCGATGACCGGAGGCAACCCACGCCAAGAAGATCTACGGGGCCAGCTAACCTACCTGAGGTTGATGCTGCAAGGCATGCTCTCGGTGGGGAAGCTGCTGGTGACCAGCGCGGGTCAGGTGCTGAAACTGCGCCAGACAGGCGTTCTGGAAGAGCACTACGTCCGCCCCCCAAGACGGTACGAGCTTCCGGACTATGTTGAGGGCATGGCGGTCTGTCGCAGCCGTGAGAAATACCTCCGCCCCACCCGCTACTGCAACGCACACGCCCCGGAGGTCGTCGCACTGGCCCACGAACTGGGCGCCTTCCAGATCTCCGACCGCGCCTTCGCCGAAGCCGCCTTCGATTTCGCGAAGAACAAGATGACGTTGGAGATTGCGCCGATCGTTGGGGTCGAGGAAACCCTCCGGCGTGGCACCGGCACGTGCTTTGAGCTGATCACCGTCTTCATCGCCCTCTGCCGTGCAGCGGGCATCAAGGCCCGTTACAAGATCTTCTCCACACAGATGATCGACGCCTGGCGTGGTGCCACGATCGACGCCGATCCTCTGTTGCAGAAGTGGTACGACTCTCTCGGCTATTTCCTGCTCGAGGGCGAAGGGGAAGCCTACGTGGATGGTGAGTGGCTGGTCGCGCACGTTGGCCCGACGGCGGAGCGACAAGCAGCCGCCGGTATCCCTATCAGCAAGCTTGGCGAGGACGCCATCGGCAGTTGGTTCTCGGTGCGACCGGGCACCATCATGAAGCTCGAGGCTTTGCCCGTCGGCCTGGCCACCGGCAGCAGACTCCTCCACCGTATCTCACCCGGATCGATGGAACGGGTCAACGTCAGCGTCCTCCACGAGAACGCCCGTGGTCGGGAGATCCTGGAAGCAGCGGGGGGCATCGAGGCCTATGATCGCGCTGCCCGCACCGCAGCCCGCAGCGTAGATCAGCGCGGGACGCGCGAAAGCCAGCCGCACATCCATCAGACGCAGGTAGCACAGCCAGAATCGAGGTGATAGCGTGACCGAAGCAACTGAATCCCTGCAGCTTGGCGCAAGAATCCGCGAACGCAGTCGCAGTTATCTTGTCTATCTCATCATCTTCATGGGTCTCGTCGCCGTGATGGACCAGTACATCTCCACGATCAAGACCACGGCGATCCCCTACATCATTGCGGAATACGGCATCACCGCGACCGACTTCTCTTGGAACGAAGCCCTCTACTTGGTCGCGACCTTCTTCATCTTCCTGCTCAACGGACTCAACGATATCATTGGGCGCAGGCTCTCGATCCTGGTGCTGGTCCTGTTGATGGGCTTGTCCTCGCTGGCGATTGTGGTGGCGACGCCGAACTTCCAGGCCTTCATGGTCTTCTACACAGTCGCGATGTTCACCACAGTCTCCAATATGTGGACCATCCCGATCAGTGAGGAGTCGCCCGCCAGCACCCGTGGCAAATACGTCTCTATCGTCTATGTGATCGGTCTTATCCCGCTGCAGGCGCTGCTGCCACCGCTGATCATGGATGTCCTTGGCCTGAACTGGCGCTGGATGTACGGCGCGATGTTCCTCTTGATGCTGCCGATGCTCGTGATGTGGCAGTCAATGAAGGAGACGCAGCGCTACACCGTCATCCGCAAGCAGCGACGAGCCGGAAGCCGCAAGAACCACTTCTTCGGCATCGGCGTCATCAACAAGCGCGACCTA
>JAFGNI010000565.1 GCA_016927095.1 Anaerolineae bacterium
CGTCCAGTGGTCGCTTTGATGTGAAGGTGACGCTGCGCTTCCAGATCGGAGGGAAGACGATGGTCTACGAACCAACTTGGGAATCTGTCAGGCCTCACGAGGTGCCGGCCTGGTTTCACGACGCCAAGCTAGGCATCTTCATCCACTGGGGGCTTTACTCGGTGCCTGGTTGGGCCCCAACCACCGGCGAGCTGCACAAGGTGATTCAGGAGCAGGGATGGCAGGCCTGGTTTGCCCGCAACCCCTACGCGGAGTGGTACTACAACTCGATGCGGATCCCGGGCGGTGTGACGCAGCAATACCACCATGAGACCTACGGTGCGGACTTCGCCTATGAGGATTTCATCCCGATGTTCAACGACGCCGTCGCGGGATGGGACCCCTCAGAGTGGGTGGAGCTCTTCAGGGAGGTCGGCGCTCGTTACGTGGTCCTGACCACCAAGCACCACGACGGTTTTTTGCTCTGGCCCAGCGCTCACCCCAATCCCTACAAGGAGGGCTACCACGCAGCCCGCGACCTGGTTGGCGACCTGACCGATGCCGTGCGCGCGGCCGGTCTCCGAATGGCGCTCTACTACTCTGGCGGTATCGACTGGACCTTCAACGAGACGGTCGTGACCGATATCATGGACTTGGCGAAGGCCATCCCCCAGCAAGATGACTACGTCGCCTACGCGGACGCGCACTGGTACGAACTGATCGAACGCTACGCGCCCGTCATCCTGTGGAACGACATCGCCTATCCCGCGGGGGCTGACCTGGCCAAGCTCTTCGCGCACTACTACAACACTGTGCCCGAGGGGCTGGTCAACGACCGGTTCACCCAGAAGTTCAGCATCGATCCTGAGGCGATGGATATCGGCGGCGGTGTGCACGCGGATTTCACCACACCCGAGTACGCCTCTTACGACAAGATCACCGAGCCAAAGTGGGAGGCTACGCGGGGCATCGGCTACTCGTTCGGGTATAACCGCAATGAGGATGTCGAGAACTACCTCTCGGTCGAGGAACTGATCCGTTCTTTCGTCGACGTCGTCAGCAAGAACGGCAACCTCTTGCTCAACGTCGGCCCGATGGCCGACGGGACGATTCCCGAGCTGCAGCGCGAGCGCCTGCTGGGGCTAGGGGCATGGCTCAAGGTCAACGGTGACGCAATCTTCGGATCGCGTCCCTGGCACGTCGCCGAGGGTGGGGCCAGGGCCGCCTATCGCGACGAGGCATTGCCGGTCCGGTTCACGCAGAAAGGCGACACGCTCTACGCGACCATGCTGGCTTCGGCCTCGACGGACACCGTCTACCTCAACGACTTGGTCGCCCGAGAGGGCACCGAGATCCGGCTTCTGGGCCACGAGGGCCCGCTCGCATGGGTTCAGCACGAAGACAACGTGGCCGTCATGCTGCCCGCCGGCCTATCCGACGCATTGCTGCAGGCGCCGGCCTTCACCCTATCCATCACGCCGCAGCCGGACCGTCTCACGCAACCGCCAGTATTGCACTGTTCCAGCCGGATCTGTGATCCGGCGATTCCGGCGGCGAAGGGCCCTACGCCGAGCGAGGTCCGGCGGATCGCAGATCCGCCTCGAACAGTGTAAGCAACATACATACAGAAAGGAGAACGCAGTGACAGACGAAGCAACCAACGATACGGTCCGATCCTTTGAGCTTTCCGAGGCCCTGGCCAACCGCGTCACACAGGCCGCCAAGTCCTATGGGGCGAAGCCCCAGGAGGCCGTTGAGTACCTGGTCCGGTGGGCCTTGGACCACATCGAGTTCCGCCCGGCAATCGTGCCCGAGCGCGGGCAGCGGCCCGATGCCAAGACCGACCCGCGCCTGGATTGGTGGCGCGAGGCCAAGTTCGGTCTCTTCATCCATTGGGGGCTCTACGCCATCCCTGCTGGCACCTGGAAGGGCCGGCAGATCCCCGGCATCGGCGAGTGGATTATGTATCGCGCTCGCATCCCGGTCGCGGAGTATGAGAAACTGGCGGAGCGATTCAACCCGGTCAAGTTCGATGCCAAGGCATGGGTCTCTCTGGCGAAGCGGGCCGGTCAGAAGTACCTGACCATCACCTCCAAGCACCACGATGGGTTCTGCCTCTTCAAGTCGGCGTACACCGACTACAACATCGTCGATGGCACGCCTTACGGTCGCGACGTGCTCAAGGAGCTGGCCGAGGAATGTCAGAAGCAAGGGATCAAGCTCTGCTTCTACTACTCCCAGACCCAGGACTGGCACCATCCCAACGGCGACGGCAACGACTGGGACTACAATCCGGACGAGAAGGACTTCGCCGACTACGTCGAGACCTATGTCAAGCCGCAGGTCACGGAACTGCTCACCAACTACGGCCCCATCGGCCTGATCTGGTTCGATACGCCCAAGACCATGACGCTGGAACAGAGCGAATCACTGACGGCACTGGTGCACGAGCTCCAGCCGGATTGCCTCGTCAGCGGACGCATCGGCAACCAGGTGGGCGACTATGCGTCGGCCGGGGACAACCGCATTCCCGACACGGCGGTCGAGGGCGACTGGGAGGTCCCGGCGACCATCAATGACACCTGGGGCTTCAAGTCCTACGACCACAACTGGAAGTCGACCACCGAGCTCATCCAGAAGCTGGTGGACATCGTCAGCAAGGGCGGCAACTACCTGCTCAACGTCGGCCCCACCGCCGAGGGCGTCATCCCCGAGCCCAGCGTCGAGCGTCTTGACGGTATGGGCGCTTGGCTGGACGTGAACGGCGAGGCTATTTACGGCACGAAGCCCGGCCCCATTCAGGGCGTCGACTGGTGCCGGAGCACGATGCAGGGCGATACGGTCTACCTCCACGTCTTCGACTGGCCGGCCAACGGCAAAGTCGTGGTTCCGGCGATGGACCACACCGTGACGGCAGCAGCGCTGTTGACCGATCCGGAGACATGGCTGCCCGTCGAATCGCAGGCCGGCTCCGCTGTTGTGATGGGGCCTGCTGAGGCGCCCGACGGGGCGGTCTCCGTGATCGCGCTCAAGGTGGCGTAGCCGCTCTACGGATTGCACTGAGCGGAGGGACGGGGCTCTCCTCACCAGGGCTTCGTTCCTCCGCCTGCTCAATGATGCCCAGACCTGCGACGATCCGAATCGCCCGACACCAGTGGACTGAGGTCCGCGATCTCTTCGCGGCGGTCAAGGGCAACGCGCGGGTGATGGTGATCACCGAGGGCATCGCCGCCATCTCCTTCCAATGGCAGCGCACCTACATCGGGCTCTATATGCTGGCGCTAGGTGTCACCGAGGTCCAGATCGGGCTGCTGCAGAGCGTTCTCATCGTCACCCAGGTCATCAGCACGTTGCTCGGCGGCTACGTCGCTGATCGACTGGGGCGGAAGCGGACGCTGGTCGTCTTCGACATCATCTGCTGGGGTGTGCCGATGTTCCTCTACGCGATTGCCCGCAACCCCTGGTACTTCCTCATCGGGCGGGCCATCAACGGCTTCGTGTACGTTGTGATGCCCAGCTTTGAGTGCCTCTTCGTCGAGGACGTGCCCCCTGAGAACCGGGCTGCGGTCTTTGGCGTCAACCAGTTCCTGGCGGCGACGGCTCACCTGCTGGCGCCGGTGGCCGGCTGGTTGGTCGCGGCTTGGGGCATCGTCCCCGCCGGTCGCGTGATCATGGCGATCACGATGGTATCCTCGGTGTCGATCGCGATCTCCCGGCAGTTTGTCCTCCACGAGACCGAGGTCGGCCAGGCCAGGATGGCAACCACGACGGGTGCATCGCCGGTCGAAGTGGTGCGCTCCTACACCAAAGCGCTGCGATTGATGACGGGCGATCGCCGGATCACCAAGTTCCTGATCGTCCGCGTCCTCGTGGCCTTCACGTGGGTGATCGGGTCGACTTATGCGGCGATCTACCTCACCGACGCACGGGGACTGGGCTTGCGCGATGCCACCATCGCGCTCTTTCCCTTTGTCTCCGCCGTGGTCACCATGGCGATGATCCTCTTGGCGGCAGGCAGACTGCGCGCCAACGCGGTCTTTGGCACGCTCCTGATTGGACAGGCCCTGAGCATCCTCGGTCTGCTCTCGCTCGTCCTTGCGCCCGCAGGCACGAAGATGTGGGCGGTTCTCTGGGCGATCGGCAGTGCAGCCAGCATGGCACTCTACCAGTCAGCCAGCAAGAGCTACTGGGCCGACATCGTCACGGACAGCGAGCGTGCGATGATCTTCTCGGCGAGCTCGGCGTTGATGGCGCTCTGCACCGTGCCTGCCGGACCCCTGGCCGGCGTGCTCTACACCGTCGCGCCCCGTCTGCCCTTCGTGCTGGCTATCGTCTTGCAGGGCGTGGCACTGCTCCTGACCCTAACGCTGAGCCGGCACGCAGCGCACGATCCCCACGCATCCTGACCTCAGGCCCAAGGGCTTTCGGCCCCGAGTCTGCTCGGACCTAGGCCTTCGGCGTTCTCGATGCCGGAGCCGATCGCTGCGCTGGGTGGCGGCGGCCTGAACAGCAGCGCCCAAGGCCCACAGAAGGCCCTTGGGCGCAGGGGAAAAGGCCCTGGGGCGCTCTAGCCGAAGGCCCTTGGGCGCAACAACGGCGTTGCCCCTACGCCTCCAGCTCGAAGCCCTCTGCCATCTTCTCCTCGAAGTATTTCACCATTGCCTCGACGTGACCGTCATCCCGTTCCGGAACGTGGTCCCCGCCGATCACCGGCGCGTCGTAGTCCAGATAGACCTGCGAGTGGGCATCGAAGAGCGCCCAGCGGAGCAGCGCGTCGCGCATGGTCGCGACCGTCTCGGCGCTGGCCGGGTCGTCGATGCGGTTCTCCATCTCGTAGGGATCGGCCACCAGGTCGAAGAACTGAGACTGCTCGGGATCGCGGCAGAGCAGCAGCTTGTGGGTCTGGCTGCGGACCATGTACTCCTGCCCGCCCCAGTTCTCAGCGAAGACATAGGGCCGTGAGTCCGGGTCGCCATCGGGGCCTGTCGTCGTGGCAAGATCCGCGCCCTGCATCGACCGTGGCACATCGCAACCGGCAACTCCTAGGAGGGTCGGCCCGACGTCGATGTTGTTTACGAGCTCCTGACTTACTTCACCAGCGTGGGGCTGCGTTCCGCCCACCTTGGGATACTTGATGATCAGCGGGACCTTCACCACCGGATCGTACATGAAGTCGCCCTTGAGCAAGAGGTGGTGAAAGCCCAAGTAGTCGCCGTGATCGCTCGTGTAGACGATGAGCGTGTTGTCGTAGAGTCCCCTTGCCTTGAGCAACGCGATCATCCGGCCCACATGATGGTCGATCTGGGAGATCGACGCGTAGTAGTAGGCCATCGCGCGGCGTACCTTGGCCTCGGTATGCTTCACGTGAGGGAAGTACCCCTCACTTCGCGCAATGTCCCGCGCCAGCGGCTCTTCCAGCCACCCTGGCAGCAACGCCAATCCATCGGGATCGTACATGTCGTCCCACGGCGCCGGCGGATCGAACGGATGGTGCGGCTTGACAAACCCTACCATCAGCAGATGCGGCCCGCCCCCAGCCGATGGTTGGCCGCTGACAGCTGACGGCTTTTCCCCCCAGCTCGCCAGAGTCTCCATCGCTCTGTCCGCGATCCACGTCGTCGAGTGATGGGCCTCGTCCAGATCTGAACGCAGTGCCCCCACTGTCTCCCAATAGACGTCGGGTGCCTCCTGCCGGTACTCCCACCGCTGGTCCATCAGGTCGATGCGATCCACCAACCCTTCGTCGCGCAGCCACCGGTGGTAGTCGTCGTCAAAGCGTCCGGGACCGTCCTGCTCGGCCAGCCACATCTCTTCGAAGCCGACGTCCAGATAGGTTGGGGTGAAGTGCATCTTGCCCACCGCGGTGGTGCGGTACCCCGCGTCCCGCAGCACGCGTGGAAAGGTGGGGATACCCGGCGCGAGCGTGCAGTGATTCGTCCAGCCCAGATGCTGGTGGACGTACTGGCTGCTCAGCAGCGAGTACCGCGACGGCGTGCAGACCGGGAAGGGACAGAAGCTCTGCTCGTAGCGCACGCCCTCTGCCGCCAGCGCGTCGATGTTCGGCGTCAGCACATCGGGGTTGCCATACGCGCCCAGGCAATCCCACCGGTGCTGGTCTGCATGGATGATCAGGATATTGGGGCGATTGGTCTCTTTCATAGTCTCTCCTGTTCCTGTGTTGTCGTCGTGTTTGGCGTGGACCAACCGAGGCTGAGATCCTGCCAGTCGGGGTTCTGTCCCACAATCAGTGACAGCTTCTTTGCTCGGCTGAGCCCTTTGATCTGCTTCTCTCGGGCAATGGCTTGCCGTACATCACTGAATGACTCGTAGTAGACAAGCTGTGTGATTTGGTACTTGGACGTGAACTTTGATCCTGTCCCGGACCTGTGTTCGCCGACGCGTCGTTCCAAGTTGTTCGTGACTCCAGTGTATAGCGTTCGCGAGTGATTCGTCATGATGTAGACGTAGTAGGGCATCGGTGCTCCCTCCATTCACCATGCAGCTGTCATTCCGAGCGGGTCCTACGATCACCCTCCTCGACAAGCCCTGCTAGCGAAGAATCTCCCGCCCCGAGGCCGGGCCTGGGTTGGGGCGCGAGATCCTTCGCTGTCTTGCTCACCCGTCCAGGTTGGTCGCTCGACCCGCTCTGGATGACAACCCTCCCTAGGACCAGGTTGTCATTCCGAGCGGGTCTGGCCATCATCCTCGTCAACCAACCGTGCCAGCGAGGAATCTCCCGCCCCGAGGCCGGGCCTGGGTTGGGGCGCGAGATCCTTCGCTGTGTTGTTCACCCGCCCAGGTTGGTCGCTCGACCCGCTCTGGATGACAACCCTCCCAAGGACCAGGCTGTCATTCCGAGCGGGTCCTACCATCAGTCTGTCAACGAACCATCACAGCGAGGAGTCTCCTGCCCCGAGACCGGGTCTGCGTTGGGGCGCGCGATCCTTCATCGCCATCAGCGCCACTGCCAGCCCGGCGTAGTCGCCGACGTGTTCGCCGAGGCCCGCGGGGACGATCTCGCACGCTGTCAAGGCATGCGGGTGGGCCTCCTCTGCCAACACGCGGAGCGTCACAGGTTCCAGGAGCGCCCGCTGGCGCCCGTAGATGCTGCCGATGATGATCCGTTCGGGGTTGATCACGTCCACGAGCATCGCCAGCCCCCGGCCGAGATAGTGGCCCACGGTC
>JAFGNI010000566.1 GCA_016927095.1 Anaerolineae bacterium
ACCGAGAGCTCAACATCCGATTCCGCAATCGTCTCAAACAGAAGCACCCCATTGCGTTCAGCAACCGTCTCGGGGTGCGCAGACAATACTACCGCATTCCCGGGCATGTGCAAGGTTACGCTCACCGGGAGTGTCGGGATGCCCGCCTGCTTCTGAACGTAGAGCCTGTAGCGATGCGTGCCATCAGCTTCCTGTGTCACCACGTGGTCCGGCAGTTGGTAGACAAAACTCAGCGTCTGCTCAGCGCTCGTCGGCAACAGGAACCCTTGCCCGAACGCTTCGCGGGTCTGAACCTCTGTAACCGTGATCTCGCCAGTCCAGGTGCGACCGGTGTACATCTGGTCGCTAGCGATTGTGGTTTCGGTACCATCGAGCAAGCGTGCCCCGTCTGGTAGGATGAGCCGGACGTAAGCCCAGTAACAGCGATGGGTCATCTCCAGGTAGTCGGGATCGTAGCGGATCTCAGGAACGCATGCCGCCTCGCGCTGGCTCAGATGCCGGTATTCGAGTCGCACGTTGGCATAGGGTGGGTGCTGCCGGAGATCCACCTCATAGCTCAAGAACCGAGCGATGTTGGTGCTGACCTTGTTGTAGCCCAGATTGGCCTCTACAGCCATCAGGAAGTCGCCATCCGCCTTTGCCAAGCCGCCATCCCATCCCTGGTTGGCGAGGAAAGCCGCAGCATCGTCATCGACAAGATAGACCTGGAGATGCCGCTGATTCAAGGTAGCCAGCAAGGCTCGTGCCAGGTTGCTCATATCCACGTCACCGGATTGGATCCGGTTCACAGCAACGCCGGCGACATCCGCCATAAAGTTCTTTCTTTGCTGCCACCAATCGCGGTCTATCTGCCCATCCTCGGGGGCCCAAGCAGCGTGGATGTAGTCCAGAAGCGCCTCACCGGAGACCGGCGCGTCTGCCCCAGGGAGCACCAGCGGGCCCACCGCCTCAACCAGCATCGACACGCCAGCCTGGTCAATCCCAATGACGCCGGCGATGTCGACGGGGTAACCCGGCCGGTACAGCTCAATAGCTTGTTGCGCGGACGATGGGAAGTCCGGAGACCAGTTGCTGTCACGGAAGACGAGCAGATCCACAGCCATAAACGCGCGCAGTGCCTCAGGAGGATCGGGATAGGGCAGGGAGAAGTCGTCAACCGCGTAGCTGTCCTGGAAATCCATCGCCAATACCCGGCCGTCGCTAACGCGGACCTCCCCGACCCCGGTGATGAAGCCGCCGCCGGGACGCAGTTCATCCTCATTGAGCGCCAGCACGAGGTACGTCTGCGGTTCGTCAATCCCCAACACTCTGGGGAAAGCATCAGCCGCACCTATGCCATCGACGGCCAATGGCATCCACTCACAGAGCTGGGCGACCAGGCCCCCGATCTGAGCGGGCAACACTGCAGGCTCGAGATCCTGGCAGGCGACCGCAGACTGCTGTGCGAGCCCGAGTTTCACTTCCTTGTTATTGGCAAAAGCAGAGACGACCTCTGGCAACAGGCGCTGGGCGCTGACCCCCTGCTGATACTGTACAAAAGACGGGGACAGGTCCTCCCAGAAAAGGATGCCAAGCTCGGTCAAAGCATCGGCGAAATCCAGGCCCGCGGGAGCCTGCGCGATCAACGGACCCACAGTGGGGAACCAGCCCAGTCGGGCTGCGATGGGCATCGCCCAACCAAGACCGCGATCCAGGCGCACCACATCCGCCCGCACATCCTTCAGCAGGGCATCGACGGATGCAGGATCGGCCTCCAGCGGCGCAGAGGCCAGCTCCTTGGCCCCACGAAGGGAAGCCAGAAGACTCAGGGTCGCATGAGTCATCGACCCAAGCCAGAGCAGCATCGCCAAAGCCGCAACAACCAGCGGGAGATACCAGAACCGCCGCAAGTTGGGAGGTATCGGCATCATCGACACCTTATCAGTCCGTCCTCATCGATCTCACAGAGCGCTCCCTCACTCGCGAGCATCGCCGGCGTTGTGACGGGCTCACCGACGCGGCGCCGGATGAAGCCCACGTAAGGCTCGAATCCCCAAAGCCTGGTATCCACGACCGTTGCATCCTGCCGAAGCCCAAGCGCGTCAACGCCATACCAAAGCGTGAAGGTGTGAGCATCCTGTTCGGTTAGAACGACAGCCTGTTGTGGTAGGCCTTCAAGCGTATCGGCCAACCAATCGACAGCTTCATAGTCAGCGTGGACGTCCATCGCCGACCAGTTTACCAGAAGTAGGACGAAAGGTATCACTAGGCTCACATACTGAGGGACACGGAAGGCAGCCAGTCGCTGGAGGCCGTGGCCCATCGCAATGGCCAGGGCCGGCAGGTAGGCCACCAAGTAGACCCAGGAATCCGCTGAGTTGTACCCGATCGCATACACGCTGAGCAAGCTGACAGCCAGCACGATGCCTACAGCTAGGCGCCGCTCAACCTGCCAGAGACGGCGTAGGCCCAGCAGCGTCGCCATTGCCCCCAGCGGGGTGAATTGGCGCGCGAGATGCCCGGCCCAAGCCAGAACACGCTGGGGCCAACGGTCGAGCGGCAATCCGAACGCATTGCCCCAGTACAAGCGTCCCGATACGTAGTGCCACCAACCACCCAGAGAGTTCAGATCCCCCCACGGTTGGGGCCAGGGCCCAGCCAGGGGCAGCAGGACATAGGGCGTCAACCCCAGACCGAGTCCCAGCGCCAGCCAGGGCCAAGCCACCTGCCGCAGAGAGCCGACAACCACCAGCAGGCCAAGGGCTGTGGGATGCACAGACGCTGCCATTCCTAACGCCAGGCCGGTGATCCAGGAATCGCGGGGGCTATCCATGGACCCCGAACTGGCAAGATAGAGCACCAGCGCCGTGAAGAACGCCACACAGGTATACACCTCGGCGATCACCGCCTGCGACCAGACCCACGGTGCGAAAGCCAAGCCAAGGCCCGTGGCTAGGACCACCCAACTCGAGGCCCCACGGCGCTGTGCGGCTGCTGCCGTCCAACAAGCTGCACCGGTGGCCATGGCAGCAGATAGGGCGTTGAGCAGCTTAGCCGGATCGCCAGGTACTACAGATACAATCGCTCGCGAGAGTAGGTAGTAGATAGGGAAGCCGGGTGGATGCGGCAGGCGCCCGGTGGCAGCCGCCGTGACGAAGTCCCCACCGTCCGTGCCCCAATGGGCCCAGGTCAGTGAAGGAGCCACCGTGAGGACATAGACGGTGCCCGCCACCCATCCCACCGCCAGAACGGGCCATAGACGGGCAAGCTTTGCACCGAGGGAGAGGCGGAGCCGGTGCCACGCCATAGGTCTCAATCGGTGTCGCGACCGCGTAAGAACTGGGTCAGCAGCCCCCACCCCAACGCGATACCCTGGAGCACAACGCGCAGAAAGGCAATCAAAGGCCAAACAGCGGCGACCGCGCGATCTCGCGACCACGCCCACCGAACAAACGGCAAGGTTGTCACGAGAAACGTTAGCAGACCTAGACCGACACCGAACCAGAGAGGGGGCCAGAACAGCGACCCAAATCCCAACAGCAGAGAGAGCGCGACCAACGCGAACTGCGGCTTGAGAAGGGGATCGGTGTGAGCATCCCCAGAGATCTTGTCCGGGAAACGCAAATAGAGCAGGGCCCGCCAGTAGCCGAAACGCATCTTGCGCTTGAGATACGCGGTCAGCGTTGACGGATGGATGTGCCACACCCACGCGTCTGGCACGAAGACCATCAGGTGCCCCTTCTTGGCCAACCTAAAGGAGAGATCCACATCCTCAGCCGACGGGACAGGGTACTCGGTGTCAAAGCCGCCCTCTTGGAGGAGAACAGACCGGCGATAGGCCGCGGCATACGTATCGATGAAGTCAATCCGGCTGAGCGATGCCATGCGCTCGTACCGGACCTCGAATTCCAGTTGCACCAGCCGCGCGATGAGGCTCTGCTGGCGAGACCTATAGGTCCCCTTTGTACCTACGGCCGCTGCGTCGGTGAAAGGTGCTACCATCCGTGCAATCCACTCCCTGCACGGCATGCAGTCCGCGTCGGTGAAGAGGACGATCTC
>JAFGNI010000567.1 GCA_016927095.1 Anaerolineae bacterium
CGGAGAGGGCCACAACCTGCCGCGCCGTCAGATCCACCCCCACCGTCCAGAACCCGCGCCGCGGATCGGGCGCCTTCATCAGCGCCGCCGACGCCGGGTCGTTCACGTCATAGAAGACGACGTCCACTCGCTCCCCGGCGTCCCGCTCCCTCACCAGCTGGACATCCGGTGCCGCTTTCAGCCCTGCGGTGATCGCTGCCCAGGCCTCAGAACCGCCCTCAATCGCTACATGCACGCAGACGTGTTCCATATGTGGCCTCAATGTGATCGTCGATGACCCAAAAGTTAGATTTCGGTTTGTGCACAGTCTAACACAACGAAGGCCCCGTGTCAACACCTTGGCAGGCGCTGCAGCCTCCGACGGTAGCGGCGTAGCGTCTTGGCGTCTTAGCCTCGACACGCGGGGACCTCTTCTGCCAACAACCAATCATCCACCGCCAACCATTTGGTATCTGGCATCCGATCTCCGGCTTCCGGCGCCCGGCAGACCGCAGCTCTGCCAAGCCAACTTCCTTCAGCCCTCGTCCTCAAGACCAAGATTGATTTCGTTCTCGGTGCCGATGCGCGCGGATCACATGTCTGCTAGGATAGGAATAACAAGGATTCTATGTCTCGACAAGGAGAGAGCCCGATGGGATGGATGGTGCCGATGATGGCAGCAGCGCAGCAGAGACAGGGTGAGGAGCGGCTCCTGGCCGAGTTGATCGCCAAGGACGAGAAGAACGCATACGAGTTCAAGATCCTCCATGCCTACGGAGGTGCCTTTCGCCGGCCCGAGCGCCTCCGGCAGATCCTGGAAGACGAACGTCAGGCGAGGTGGGAGCTCGTGATGAAGCTCGACGATACCCGCATCGTCCTGCGTCGTCCCCGCCAAGCATCGTACTATGAGAGCAGTGGTGGGGTGGATCCCTACCGCACGCAGATAGGGTCCAACCGCGCCGCCGTCGCGTTGGTGCTCGGCGGCGTCTTGGCGCTGGGCATCGGCGTCGCGATCCTCTTTGCCGGCGAGCGTGGGGCCGGCATCAGCGGCGAATGGCCGATCATCGCCGCCAGCATCGTGTCTATCATCATCTTTCTCCTCCTCGTGATGATCAAAGCCACACGCGCTCGCTGAGTCCAACAACCTGCGAGAACAAGACAAGGCAAACGAGTAGCTGACAACACACCTGCCATGCGCCACTTGGTGGCGAGCGGGGCACCTGCCCTACGCTACCTAGGCTGGTTGGCCGTCGTAGGTCTCGCTGCCAGGCCCGCGATCGCACAGCAGCTTATCCGTGTCCTCGAGACCAATCCGCAGACTGTCCCCGGTGACGATGCGCTTGGATGCCGAAGCGAGTACGATCGGGGCTAAGCCCTTGGCGTGCACGAAAGGTAGGTGTAGCTATGGTACCGATGAGGATCGCGACCCAAAAAGAAGCAGAGCGAGGAGCAGCTGATTGCCGCGCTGATCGCGAAGGACGCGGCGGACTACGAGTACAAGATACTCCACGGTTACCTGAGTATGTTCGGCAATCCGGAGCGGCTCCTGTCGGTCTTGGCCGAAGAACAGCGCACCCGTTGGGAGCTGGTCCCAAAGCGGGATGACGAGCGCCTGTTGCTCCGCCGGCTTCGCCGGAGCCAGGCCTGCGGCGCGGTACGGGAGAGCGGGACCGATCCCTATCGCACCGAGGTTGGCGGTCACCGGCTCGTCCTCTTCCTCACCATCTTTCTGGGACTGCTGGCCCTCGGGATCGCGCTCGCCCTGACATACGGCACCCGTGCTAGCAGCGAGCCCGCCGTCACCTGGCCCGTGGTCCTTATCGCCATCATCGTGGTCCTTCTCGTCGTCATCCAGATCGTGGCCCGCGCCAACCGCGGCTGACCTTTTGCTGACCCGCGCAGTCTAGCCGCAGCGCCTTGCCTTGGCACCTGCTTTGCCAAACAACCAGCCTGCTGACGCGTCACCTATGTGCCCTTCCGGCGGCGTCCGCCGCCGTTCCCCTCATGCCTTCGAACCCCTCGACAAGGACGACTGTCCCCATTCCTGAATTCCGTCAGCGCCCCAAGCTCCTCCGAACCTAGGCAGATCCGTGGTCCGGGTGCGTTTCACCTTTTGGGACCACAGCCAGGCTGCCATCGGGCACACGGTATGTAACCTATGCCCACAGATCGGTTTCGGACGTGATGCCGGCACGCCGGCAGACCGATCTGTAGGGGCGAGGCATTCCCGAAGTCAAAGAGAGGTGCCGGGGCGCCGGCACGCGGAACCGCGGCACAGAACTAATCGCGTGCGCGGAATGCCTCGCCCGCATCGTCCAAGCACCCCCGCCCGCAGTTGATCCCGCGTCGCAATGACTCGCCACGGACTGGCGAGGCATTGCGACGCAGAGGGTGAGTATCGCGGCGAGTCTCCGCATTCGAGGCCAGGTTTGGCAGCGCCAGCCCATCGCGCAATGCCTCGCCCCTACACGACCGGCAACGCCTACAGGTCGCGGCGTGGCGTCCCCTGTGCAGTGATGTCGCCCCCAATCTGGTACATCTATGGTGTGCGCGCGTTTGCGCGCCCTACGAGCCCGTGCTATCATAGGCAATTGACAGGCCTGAGAGACTCCCTTCTCAACCCCCTCACCGCAGCCCGGCCTGCCGACGCTCATTCCAATGTTCACCTTCTAGCACGCAAGGAGACCATGATGAGAACGCGCCTATGGCTTGTCAGACTGATTGTCGCCGCGACTTTGCTACTCACGTCTTTTGCCTTCGGCATCCGCCCGCTTCGCGCTGCCACACCCGTCGTCATCAACGAGTTCTCCGCCAGCACCACCGGCACCGACGTTGAGTACGTCGAGATCTTCGGTGATCCGGGCACCGACTACGCCGCCTACACCATCCTGGAGATCGAAGGGGACTCTGGCACCAGCCTTGGCTTCATCGACGAAGTCATTGCTGTCGGCACCACCGACGCCGCCGGCTTCTTCCTCGCCAGCCTCCCCGCCAACGCCCTTGAGAACGGCACCATCACGCTTCTCCTAATCGAGGGTTTCACAGGCGCGCTAGGCAATGACCTCGACACCAATGATGA
>JAFGNI010000568.1 GCA_016927095.1 Anaerolineae bacterium
CGCGGCCTCGTCCGGCGTGCCGTTGCCAGCGTTGACGCAGATCATCGGCTCGCAGCCGACGGCGCGGCAGAAGGCAATGAACTCGTCTGTTCCGAAGAGGTTGAATTCCAGGCCTTCCCACGCGGGGTTGGGCAATGTTGGGCGTGCATCGACAGGTCCCACGCCGTCGCGCCAGTGATAGCCCGAGACAAAGTTGCCGCCGGGCCAGCGGAGCAGGGGCAGGTGCGCCTCGCGCAGCATGCGGATGATGTCGGGGTCCGCGCCGGCGATGGCATCGTCTGGGTAGAGCAGCACGCGATCGACGACGAAGTGCGCCGGCGTGGCGGAAGTGAGGGAAGCCTCGTAGAGTGCTTCGGGCGGGGCGTCCTGCGGAAAGGCAAGTGCCCCGGTGATCGTCTGCCACTCGGTGCTCAGGCTGACTCGCGCGGCCGCGCCTGGGCCGCCGGCTTCGGTAGGCATCAGGGCCAGATCCAGCGTACACGGCGTGACGGCGCGCGCCACGATGCGGAAGTTGTAGGTCCGCGTCCGGTGTAGCGGCAGGTAGGTCCATACCCCTATGCCGCGGGGCGCGCCGGTAGATGCCTCTTGAACCTCGACCCGCTGTGCACGATCGCCATAGGGGCCGGCGTCGGGGCTCAGGCGGACATCGGTCCGAACGCCGTCGCCGGCCTCGAACCAGCCATAAGCGCCACCGCTGAAGTACGCGTCGATGACGCGCTGGGGATCGGGCCAGCCCAGGCGGGCAGCGTGGGCTTCGATGCGTTGCTCAACCCAGGCGCGGTCCGTCTCCTCCCGGACACCGCCATCCTGGTGGTTGTCACCGATGCTGAAGCGCCACTTGCCAAAGGTGCAGTTGAACAGGATCTGCGCCTCCATACCGTGATAGATGTTGGCGCCCAGGTGTTCGCAGAATTTGCCATAGAGCAGAGGGCTGATGGTGTAGGGTGCGCGCGCCTGTGGGTCGACGACCAGCGTGGCTTTTCCTGGATCGGGCGATGGGGTGTGTTGGAGCAGTGTCATCTTCGCCGTCATCGTGATCTCATCTCCTTGGAATGCAGGTCAACTGCGATGGACAGACACAGGCGGCGCTGTGGTCGCGCCGACTGTGCTACGGCCCATTCTGAACCCGGTGCGCTTATCGGGCAAATGGGCGCGCCGATCATGTTCGCTGGAGTAGGGCAACCCTTTCCTCGGTCAGTGTCTCGGCCTCACGGCGTGCCTCGTCGTAGATCGTGATCGGGAAGCGCCCGTGCAAAGGACTGATGCGTGCTCCGAGCCGTGAGGCGTGATAGAAGAGTCGCGCCAGTGGGCGCATGAAGCTCGCCAGGTTGGTGCCGCGTCCGAACTCCCCAAGTGTGTTGTCATCCCAACCGCCGAAGAAGCCGTAGAGGAAGGCATAGACAGGATAGGAGAGCACCAAGGACACAAGCAGGATGATGAGGCTTGTAATCTCATCGCCCTTCCAGATGAAGCCCGTAGCCCATCGCAGCCACACGAAGTGCACCGCCCCTGCCAATGCCGAAGCCCCGAACGTCTGCCAAACGTAGAAGCGCTGCGGGAAGCTGTAGCGGTGGTTGATGGCATAGGTGAGGATCGAGTTGACGACGAGCGTGAGAAGCGGCGTATAGATCAGGGCGTGAGCCTGGAAGCGATCCACGAGGAGATAGCTAGCTCCCAGCCCCAGCACCAGGTCAACCGCCGCGATCAGTGTCAGGAACCGGGTGTTGTCAGCGCCGTAGATGACAGCTGTGCCGATCCAGGGGATGAAGTTCAGGGCGCCGATGAGGAGCAGGGGTACGACATAGATGGCGGCCCGCTGGAAGTCTTGCCCTGACGAGCCGATGATGAAGCGGTCGGCGACTGCGAGGAGGATCGCGCAGATCAGGCCGCTGATGAAGCCACCGAACTTGTAGAGCATCACGGCGTAGTACTGGCTGAGGATCTTGCGACCGTTGGAGATGGCCTCCGAGATTGCGGGCATCGCAGTCGCGGTCAACGTCTGCAAGACGGTGTAGGCATAGGGGAAGTTGTTCGCCATCCCCAGGTTGCCCAGGACCTCGTTGGTGTTGACGATGCGGCTCTGGATCACGATCACCTGCAGCGAGGAACCAATCCCGCCGAAGATGCCGGAAAGGAAGAGAAAGATACCATACTTGAGAGACTGGATCGCGACGGTCCAGTCGAAGTGCGCCATGAAGAGCAGCGTGGCATTGTACCCAATGCGCCGGTAGAGCCACCACCCAAAGACGAACGACACAACCTCCATCGCATAGGCGGCCACGCCCATTCCCAGGAGCCCGCCCATCGCCGCGCCAAAGACGGGGTTGCTGCGCCCCCACCAGACCATCAGGCTGATCACGACCGGCTGCACGACCATTGGGATGACCATTGTCATCGCGATGTCGAGGATCTGGTTGTAGTCGGCCCGCTGGAGGGCAGACAGGGAGTCGGTGAAGATGCGATAGAACCCGGGGATCTGGATCATCGTGTGTGAGACGATTGCCCAGATCAAGATGGCATAGGCGGTGTTGGGCATAAAGATCGAGGCGAACGTCGTGACCAGCACCACCTGCACGGAACCCGTGAGCGCCTGCCACCAGACGTAGAACTGGGCATACTGGATGGCCTTGCGGGGGTTCTTGACGCGGTACTCGGAGAAGTACTTCATGTGGGCCACGCTCGTGCCCATGTCGAAGAAGCTCCATACAAGTGGGAAGAGCCCGGCGACACGCCCCCACATGCCCATCGCTTGTGCAGATGGCAGGATGTAGACGGGCAGGATCATGTTCTGATAGACGACCATAGGAACGAAGAGCAGTAACCCGCTCATCAGCGCAAACATGAAGCCACCGATCGTGCGGTGGAACCCGATGTGCTCCCAGTCGGTGTTCGCTTCGCGCTTGAG
>JAFGNI010000569.1 GCA_016927095.1 Anaerolineae bacterium
AGCCAGACCTGCTGGGTGACAAGTGTCTCGGAGATCATGGCCAGACCAAAGGCAGCTATCGATCCGTAGACGACGTCTGCTGTTGCTGCGCCCAACCCCGAGGCGAAGCCGGCAGCGCGCCCGTCGGCGAGCGTGCGCCGAATGCAGATGACGCCGATCGGGCCCACAGGTGCGGCGATCGAGAGGCCAATGAGCAGCCCTCTCCAGAAGATGGACACGCACAACTCCTTGATGTCGCCAATCGCGTCGACGGGCAAGCCACCCTATTCGGCAAAGACGCCAACATAGGCTATGATTATCCCCATCTTTGCCAGGAGCGCCAGACCTATGAATGAGTTCTTCACCGGAGCTTACAGCGGTCCACCGTTTCAACTCTTTGGTACACCACATCTGATCGCGTTGGGCATTGTCGCCCTCATCAACGTGGCGCTGATCGTGTTCGGGACACGGGTATCGGAGCGCTGGCGGCGCGTCATCCGCTACGGGCTTGCCGGCCTGCTCCTCGTCGATGAGGCGCTCTGGCATTGGTGGAACTGGGCAACAGGGCAGTGGTCAATCCAGGAGACGCTCCCGCTCCACCTCTGTAGCGTCCTGGTCTTTCTGAGTGCGATCATGCTCATCACCAAGAGCTACGCTATCTACGAGTTCGCCTACCTGTTGGGGATCGCGGGAGCGCTGCAGGCATTGCTCACGCCGGACGCGGGCCGCTTTGGCTTCCCGCACTTCCGCTTCTTTCAGGTGATGGTCTCGCACGGGTCGATCGTGGCTGCGGCGGTCTACATGACCGCCGTCGAGGGATACAGGCCAACTCCCGCATCCATCAAGCGGGTTGTGGTGCGCACCAATCTGTACGCTCTCTTCGTGGGGCTCGTCAACGCGCTGATTGGCAGCAACTACCTCTTCATCGCCCGCAAGCCGGCGACGGCAAGCCTGCTGGATGTGCTTCCCGCCTGGCCTTGGTACCTGCCAATCCTCGAGCTTCTAGCACTGGTAATGATCGGCCTGCTCTATCTGCCCTTCGCCGTCAAGGATCTCAAGGAAAAGCGTGCCGTCCAGGGCGCGATCTCGCTGACGCGCACGCCCTGACCGGCGGTGGCTGGCACTTAGCGGAGAATTGTGGGCACGTAGACCCGCACCGGATCCACCAACACCACTGCGGCTGCTTGGGCCTCGTGACCGTCCGGCTGGCTCAACAGAGCCTCGTTCAGAAGATAGGTGGTGGTGGACGCGGACACATTGACCGCGTAGGTCATGACAACGCGCTCGCCCAGGGCGGGCGTCCCCTGCCAGGTTAGGGTGTGGGGCACATACACGAGGGCCGGATCCTGGCTGACCGGCACGCTAACCCCATCCGGCAGATCGTTCACCAGGGACAGCGGCTGGCCGCTCCCCAGGATGGAGAGCGTGTAGGTCAGCATGCCACCGGAAGCCACGGTTGGTTGCGAGGCAACCAAGTCGACCGTCCCCACAGGATCACCCCATTGCACGCGCAAGGTCGGTCGCCCCTCAGCGTAGTACTCCTCCTCGTCAGAGGCGAGGAAGTACTTGCTGCTGTGCAGAGCCCAGTCGGCCTCGTAGAGCGCCAGCCACACGGGCTGGCCCGCGGCGTAGGCCTCGGCGACGGCCTGGCTTACATCCCATACCGCAGGCTCTCCCGGCAGCGTCGGATACTCCGATGTGACGGGGTTGACCCAGGTCCGCGCCACGTTCTGGGCTGCTAATGGGGCATTGTTCCAGGTCAAGGTTGCCTCGTCCCAGGCCTCAGCGATGGTGAAGACCTGGATCAACGACGGCTTGGCCAGCGTGATATCCGAACCCCCCATCTTGTACATCGTCATCGTCGCCGAGACGACGGCCTTGCCCGCCGGCACCGCATCGAGGGGGAAGGTGACGTAATACTTTGAGTGACAGGGCCAGTCCGAGATGATGCCCACCGCCGCGATATTGATCCGGCTAGCCCCGGCGAAGTTGGCGTTGGCCCACTGATACCAGATGATGCTAGGGCTGCCCGGGCACAGGTTGCCGATGGTGCCACCCACGGCAGCATCCATCACCGTAGCACCGTTCAGTCCCTGCCGGACGACGGTTGTCCCTTCGTCGACGACCTGCGGGCTGTCATACGTCGGTAGCCCAAAGTGCAACGTCCCCCAGCTCTCAGGGCTCTGCATCTCAAAGCTCTCGGGCCAAGCCTGATCTGCGATCGGCGTACCTGCCTCATCATCGCGGTCGTGCACCACAACGCCCATCCGCCACACCGTGCCGGTAGGTGGCGGGCCCGACAGGCCAAGGCTTTCAAAGGGAATGAGGAACCGCAATACCCATCCCCGGTCGTCCTGCATATCGTTCGGTGCATTGCCGTTCCAGCCCGAGGTCACGGTAATAGGCACCGATGCCGCGCTCCAGCCAGCGCCATCTCCCTGGTAAGTCGCCTGCCATTGCTCGCCCGACTCCCACCAGTTCAGTTGACCCTCAAAGCGATAATCATCCACCCCAGGCAGGCTGCCGCCATCACCGTTGACGTCCAGATAGAGGGTGCCGGCATCCCAAGCGGTCAACGTCGCCTGAGACGGACTGAGATCGTACCAGAGATAGCGGTCGTAGACGTTGAACTCGACGCGCAAGTTGAGGTCATCATAACCGACGCGCACATCGACGAAGTTGTTAGCGCTATCCAGATGGCCGAACCAGAAGATCGCCATCTCCGAGTAGCGCACGCCATCCGCGAAATAAGGGACGTTAACCCGGCGCAGGGGATCGGGCGCCTGCGCAGAGACCGGCGCTGCGAATGTTATCAGAGCCAGCAGACATCCCGCTAACGCAATAGACCGGATGGCTACCTGAGTATAGGATTTCATAGGCACTTTCCCGCAAGACAGGACAAGCTATGACCTAGCGCGCGTGACGTGCGAGAGTGCGAGGGACGAGGATGGCGCGACGACTTGGATCTGCCGCGAGTCGCTGACCATCGACCAGCAGACCCGGATCAAGAAACAAGTCAGAATTCAACTTGTGAACACACTACCCCAAGGATAATCCATGCCCACCAGGTGTCAAGACGGAGCGACGGTTGCGGATCTCGCAACCGCTACGGGCTCAACTCACCTTCCTTGAAGGACCCCACGCGATCGCCCTGGCGAGGGGCCGGGGCCATCACCTCACGAAGGTCGTGACCTCAGAGAATGGCTTCCTCTCGATGCTCGGCACGGTGGCATTTTCCGCCGGATAGCCTGTCACCAGCACCAGGAAGGGACGCTCGTTTTCCGGTCGCCCCAAGAGCTCGCGAAGAAAGCCCATCCGGCTGGGCGTGTAGGTGAGCGTGCCCAGGCCGGCGTGATGGAGCGCAGCCACGAGCAAGCCCGTCGCGATGCCGACCGACTCGCGGACGTAGTAGTGCTTCTTCTTGTGGCCACCGGGCAGCAGACCGTAGGGTTGGGCGAAGACCACGATCAGGACCGGCGCCTCCTCCAGGAACGGCTTGCTGACGTCGGTACCCAGGTCAGCCAGATCACCCAGCCACTCGTCCCCGGCAAGGCCGTCGTAGAACGCGGCCTCTTCCTGCTCGGCAGCCGTGCGAATCTGTGCCTTGATCGTAGGATCGGTCACCACGACGAAATGCCACGGTTGCATATTGGCCCCACTGGGGGCCGACGCCGCCGTGCGGAGGCAATCTTCGATCACCCCAGTTGGCACAGGTCGTGACGCGTAGTCCCGCACGCTACGCCGCTGGGTCATCTCCTCATGAAAGGCCTGGGCCCGGGCCTGCATCTCCGTAGGGGGGTAGGGGCGGACCGAGAGCGGCACGCGAGCCTCGGGTTTGCGGTCGGGGGCACGGCGGGACGCCGGCCCCAACGACTTGCCCTCGCACACCTCAGGCATCCTCGGCGAGGCCCAACCGTTCAAACTGCTCGGCCGGGGCATCATTGGCCTTCATCAGGTCAATCAGCAGGGCCTTCATCCGTGCCTCGGTCTCCGGATCATCGAGCGGATGCTCCTGCTTCGGATCGTGCTTCAGGTCGAACAGCAACGTCCCGAAGCGATGCATATCTCGCCAGCCACTGCCGCGGGCCGGGATCTTCATCACGGGGCAACCCTTCGTGAAATCGAAGGGCGTGGCCAGCGCGATGTCCTGCAGCTCCTCAACGTCAAAGGTGTGCCGCATATGCGTGGGCATCAACGTGTACTCGTAGAGTGGCCGGTTCTCCGCCGTCGCCGGCGCCCGCATATAGACATAGCGCCCGTCGGTCACATTGACGTGACCGCCGTGCAACCCAAAGAGGATGCCCTCACGCACCGGGGTCTCCGAGGCCAGCGTTCGCGCCAGTGGGATCCCCTGCATATCGGAGGTCAGCGGCACGTCGAAGAACTCCAGCAGTGTGGGCCCCCAGTCGATATTCTGGACCAGCGCCTGGCTGCGCTCGGCCTTGCGCCCGGTGCGGGGATCCCACAGTAAGAGGGGAGTGTGCGCGATCTCCCCATAGAAGGGCTGCACGCACTTCGCCCACCAGTCGTGCTCGCCCAGGAGGAAGCCGTGGTCGGTGCAGACGATCAGCATCGTGTCGTCCCACATCTCGAGCGCGTCCATCAGGTCCAGGACCTTGCCCAGATAAGTATCGCACATACTGATCAGCGCCGCGTTCTCGTAGCGCACGTGCTCCACCACCTCCGGGCCCTCCCGCACCTCGCGATAGGGCGGCCAATCGAAGTGTGGGCCGTTGTAGTCGTGCGGATAGAGGTCCTTGTAGTGCTGTTGGGTGAAGTAGGGCTCATGGGGGTCGAAGGTCTCAATATGGAGGAACCAGTTGTCCTCCCCAGCGTTGGTCTTCATGAACTCCAAGCCCATCTCGAAGGTCTTGGCCTGCGGCTGGAGCTCCTCGCGATCCATATAGCCACGGTTCACCCAGTCCTGGCGCCACATTTTGTCCGAGCGCCCGCTCAGGCTCTCAGGGATCTCCGGGTCAGCGACCTGGCCCTTCCACGGGTCGCCCTCGTGGCCCCGCGCGATCTCCCAGCTGGTGTAGCGGGTGTGATAGGTACAGCCCCCTTCCTCCCAGTAGTGGTAGTGGTCGCTGACAAGATGGGTATAGATCCCATGTTGCTCCAGGATCTCAGGGACGGAATCGTCGAATGGCTCCAGCGGTCCCCAGCTCCGGTGCAGAAAGTTGTAGCGTCCGGTGTGCAACTCGCGGCGGCAGGGCATGCACGGCATGCTGCCGACATAGCTGTTGTCGAAGGTCACCGTGCGCTCGTACAGCCGCTCGAAGTTGGGCGCATGGACCCATTCCGCACCGTAGGGCGGCAGCATATGACGGTTGAGGGAATCAAACATCACCATGATTGCGCGCATCGTTGTCTCCTTTTTGAAAGCCCGTGGGCTGAACATGGGTGTTGGGTTCTGGATGTTGGATGCTGGATGCTAGATGAAAACGCAGGTGGATCATCGTCGTGGCTGTGGGTTGACGTGGTTCGATCGGCTGTTGAGGCCCAGGGCGCCGACAGCCACCAGTGTCAGAATCTGAGGTGTCACGGGCAGACGGAAGCGAATCTGACTGATCGGGCCCGGTACGAAGGTCACGTAGACAATCGTGAGCCCGATAAAGACCGCAAGAACACGCGGACGAAGGCGCAGGGCACCGATGGCGAAGAGCGCAGCGGCGATGGCATAGAGGACGCCCCACCCCAGCCAGAGCACCAGCGCCAGCGGCGGCAAGGCAAGCAAGCGGTCCTGGATCAGTATGCGTGCCGCGGCGCCAACGTCCCCCGCCCGGAGCACACGCAGCGCTCGGCCCAGCGCGTCACCCTCAGTCGGCAGTGATGCCCAGTCCTCACCCGTGAGCCGCGCATACCAGAAGCGGTGCTCCTGCGGCACAAAGGCCCAAAGCCAGGCTCGGGTATGGCTCACGACGAAGTCCACCGGATGCTCTCGGAGTATCTCGAGAGCCACCGCCTTGGCCTGTTGGAGGCGCCGGTCACGTTGCCGCGCGGACAACTCTCGGTCACCGGTAGTCGACCAGCCGTACCGAAGCGCCGTCCGCACCACGACCTCGTCGTAGAGTTCTTCCCAGCGCGGCGTCCACGGCGCCACCCGCTCTCCCCGAACCTCGGCTAACGTCGCGACGGCGCTGACATGCGCCAGATTGTCATCGAAAGTCCTGGTGTAGAACCATTTCCCAAAGACAACCCGGTTCCGCACGACCCAGGGCACCAGCATGACGGCGATCGTAGCGCCCACGATCGCCGCTCCGCGCCACCAGCGCCTGCGCCCGGCACGGACGCCATGGGCCATAATGGCCAGAAGGGCCAAGGGGAGGAACTGGACGTTGGGCTTGCAGAGGATGGCGAAGCCGAAGGCGATGCCACAGGCCAAGGCGTCGCGATTGCGCCCCGACAGGATGTGCCGCGCGAACATCCACACGCTCACGGTCAAGAGCAGGCCAAAGAGGATCTCGGTCAGGAGTTCATTGCAGAAGCGCCAGGACGAGGGGCTGAGCGCATAGAGCAATGCAGCGACCTTGCCAACCCGCTCATCCGCAACAGTCTTCCCGAAACGGAAGACCACGGCAACCGTGAGCACCTCTACCAGGACGTGTGTGAAGACCACGAAGTCGGGACTCGGTCCGGACACCGCGTACCAAAGAGCCACGAAGAGCGGATAGAGTGGCGCACGGACGTAGTCAGGGCGCAGCGGCGGATCCGGATCCATGGAGAAGGACCGCGCCGACAGCAAGTTGATGGCCAACCAGTGGTAGCCTCGAGCGTCCACATGGTCGAATTGCATGCCACGGGGTGCAGATCTAAGGTAGCCGGCACGAAACGTCGCAGCCAGGAGAAGCAGCACCACCACGATCACACGGGTGCTCACAGCGAAGCGTTCAGACGCTTCAACATTCCAGCGTCGCTTCATACGAACACCTACAGCATCTCCGCACGCTGGATCAGCTCTTCCTGCTCGACCGGCCCGAGGTCGACGAAGCGGGCGTTGAAGCCCGCAATGCGCACCAACAGATCGCCGTGGCGTTCGGGATGGGCCTGGGCGTCACGGAGGAGATCGGCATCCAGTGCGGCGATCTGCAGCTCCTGCCCGCCTTGAGAGAAGTAGGTTTCGACCAGTGACAGAAAATTAGCCTGCATCTCAAGGGTCTGCCATGCCTCCGCCGGCAGGGTCAGGTTGAGGTTCGTCCCGCCACGGTAGTAGTGACCGGGATCCAGCTTGACGACGCTGTTGAGGATGCCCGTGGGCCCCGCCTTTGCCGTCCCCGTCTCGGCACCGATGCTGTCAGCCACGGGCGCCCATGCCAAACGCCCATCAGGCGAGGCGGCAATCTGCTTACCATCGAAGTAATGGAGGCTCCGCACCACGTGACAGACCATATGGGGCGCGCTCTGCAGCTGGGCATCCACGCCATCCAGCACCCGCTCACGCATCGCCAGGAGCACAGGTGCGTAGTGATCCGCCCGCGCATCGTCATTGCCCCATTTGGGAGCAGCCCGCAGGCGCGACCTCAACGCTTCGGCACCCTCGAAGTTCCGGCGCAGCGCCCCAACGAGATCGGAGAGCGTTATGGCGTGGTCAACAAACACAACCTGTTCGATCGCCGCTAACGCGTTGACGGCGTTGGTGATCCCGCGCTCGTAGGCCGACGGCGTATGGTATTCCATGCCCACCATAAAGTCGCGACCTCCGACGATACCGTGGCGCATCAAGGCCGACGTGAACGGCATCGGCATCTCCTTAGCAACCCGGCGGCGGTGAGCCTGACCACGTTTACGGGTCACCAGGGCGTGTTCTGCCATGCGCTTCTCCAAGAGCGGGAGCACCATCGCCATGGAGGCGATTTGGTCAGGATCAGGGTGCGACAGCAACACGTCGTTGAGCAGCTCGAGATACTGGATCGTGCCGCTGGTCGCCGTCGCCGATTCCGCAGAGCGCCCAGGAATGCCCAGCTCGTTGCAGCCGATGACACAGTACTCCCAGGCATCGGACTCCGCGACACCCGCCTCTAGAAAGCCCTGCACCGTCGGGGCATCGTTGATCAGCAGGGGCATGCTGAGACCTGCCGCCAGCAGCTGGAGTGCGCGGCGCTTGATTTCCGGGTTGATACTGGGATGCCAGCGGAGGAAGAGGTGGGGATCTCCAACCCGGACCAGATTGGCAGCCTCCAGAAAAGCTCGAGTCAACAAGTTGCATTGGTCGACACCGTCATGGTCCGCACCGCCGACGGTGATGGCCTGGGTCTTGGAGCCCCGCCCGAAGATGCTGTTGGCGCTGATCTTCAGCAGAAATGCACCCACCATGTCGGTCACGTCGATGAGGTCCAACCCTCTACCCACAAAGGGGGCGAGGACGCGGTCCGGCAGCCCAATCGAGACTGAGAGACCGTGACCCTCGATGTGGAGGGCCAGATGGATCAGGACGATGGCCTGCAGACCCTCAAACAGATCCCGTGCCGGTTGTGCGGGCACGCGCCGGCACGCCACTGCCACCCTGCGGTGCGCAGCGCGTACAAGAGGATCCGTCGCACACAAAGCCGCCCGCTCCGCGGCTTCGGCATAACGAGCGGCCCAATCCACCACGGCCTGCAGCGTGATGACCATCGCCTCGCAATAGACACGCTGCGCCGGCGTGCCCTCGCCCTCTAGCGACACAGCCTCTGCAATCAGGGCGTCCAGGCCCTCATGGACCACCCGCGCCAGGTCGACCGCCAGATGGCCAATCGCAGCATTGCCACCAAAACTGCGGTCAGCCCAGAAGTCGAGAATGTCACTGGGAATCTGCCCGTCCAGAATGCCCGCCAATTGCGGGTTCTCGAGCACAATCTGAGGCGGTTCGGTGAAGCCATACTCGGGCACCAGCATCCACGCCCGCAGTGCCGTTGAGGTGTTGCCGGCAAAGAAGGGATTGCTGTCCAGATCAAGCGACATATGTCGGAGGATGTGCGCGAAGGTCTTGGCGCGGCGCAGCGGTGGGGGCTCGCCCTCATAACGCCGGCAAGCCTCCGTCGCCAGCCACGCCCGTTCCAGGCAGACGGTATCCTCAGTCGCCAACAGGTCGTCTCGGATCCGCAGGATCAGTCTACGAACCCCGTTCCCAGTCCCCAATTCCTCGCTCCCAGTTCTCAACGACCCACCCCGATGCTGCGGCTTCTCACCCCGTTCATACCCTAGCCCCTATCCCTTCTCCCTTGTCCCTTCTCCCTTGTCCCTTCTCCCTTTTCCCTTATCCCTTGTCCCTCACCTGGCATAGCGCCATCTTAGCACGAATCAACCTTCGCCCAAATACCACTCCGACGGTATACTGGCCCCACGTTGATCCGGCCGATCCGGTGACTTGTGCCGGCCCAGTAGGAAACAGGAGGAATCCCAGGATGGCAGGAAGCGCCAGACGGCCCCGACAAGATGTAGCAAGGCAGCCTGAGGGCAGTCACGAAGGCGCGGTCATCGCGCACCGCCGGGTGCGAATCCCGGTGACTTGTACCGGCAACGGCCTGACCTTCCACGTCGCGCAGGCAGGGCCCCAGGAAGGCCGGCTGCTCATCCTGCTGCACGGCTTTCCGGAGTTCTGGTACGGCTGGAACAGCCAGATCCCCGCCCTGGCTGCCGCCGGCTACCGCGTCTGGGCCCCAGACCAGCGCGGCTATAACCTCAGTGACAAACCTGAGGGTGTGTCCTCCTACGCTATTGACCATCTCGCCCGGGACGTCATCGGCCTGATCCGCGCTGCTGGACAAGAGAGCGCCGTGGTGATCGGCCACGACTGGGGGGCGATGGTAGCCTGGCGGGTCGCGGAACGCTATCCAACGTGCGTAGATAAGCTGGTGGTGATGAATGTCCCTCACCCCGACGTGATGGCGGGCAACCTGCGGCACAACCCCCGGCAACTCCTCCGTAGTTGGTATGCGCTCTTCTTCCAGATGCCCCGGATACCGGAGCAATTGCTGCGTCTCCACAACTGGCACCTGGCAACCGACACCCTGCGCCGGAGCAGCAGGCCCGGGACCTTTTCGGCTCAGGATCTTGACCGGTACCGTCAAGCCTGGTCGCAGCCCGGCGCGATGACATCGATGATCAACTGGTACCGGGCGAGCCGCTTCCTAAACGCGCCGGCGTGGAACGGGCGTATTCGAGTGCCCACCCTCCTCCTGTGGGGCGCGCAGGACCGTTTCCTGGGTTCGGAGATGGCACAGCCCAGCATCGACCGGTGCGATCGGGGAAGCCTTATCCTGTACCCTGAGGCCACCCACTGGCTCCACCACGAGATCCCAGACAAGGTCAACCGGGCCATTATGGGTTTCGTGGGCGATCAAGTAGAATCTTAGGACGCGTATCCACACATAGCCACACCGACCAAGACTTCGGGGAGCGACAAGATGAAAGAGGTCTTCACACACACAGATGAGACCCGCGTGCCCGACTACACGCTACCGGATCCCCTGACCTATGCGGATGGTGCCCCGGTGACGAGCGCCGAGGGGTGGATGACCCGGCGCCGGTCAGAGATCTTGGCGCTGTTCGAGCACCATGTCTACGGGCGCATGCCCGGCCCGCCTGAGCTGATGGACGCAACCGTGACTGCAGCGCTGGAGGGTGCCGAGGTCACGGAGGACGCCCTCGGTGGCCTGGCTACCCGAAAACAGTTCACCGTGCGCTTCACGGAGGACGATGACGGCCCGCACATGGACATCCTGGTCTACCTTCCTGCGGAGCGATCAGGCCCCCAAGCCCGGCGCAGCCGGCA
>JAFGNI010000570.1 GCA_016927095.1 Anaerolineae bacterium
ATACCAACCAGCGCTACTGCAAACAGCCCTTTCATACGTGCTCCTCCACCGCATTCGCGCTGCTCCCTCGGCTGGCGGGCAGTGGATACCACCGCGGCCTCATTTCCATGATATCCCATTTAGGATATATGTCAATACATTATCATATTTATTGGGCGCGCTCCGGTCTAGATGTGATTGCCGTGCCCCCAGCCGTTGCCTAAGCCTTCGTCCAAGGTAGAATCCATCCCATGACATCTGAACCTGATCAGAATCCCACGCGAGATACCGGGTCTCGCGCACAGCAACAGGAAGCCGAGCCCTGGCGCCGCGCCGAGCTGCACCGTCGCGATCTGCAGGCCGAGGAAACCGATCCGGCGCCCCCTCACAGCGTTGAGGGCCTTCACGCCGCTGAGACCGGTGACGCGGGCGAGGTCGATCGCATTGGCGAGACCGTCGCCATCCGCCCGGTTAAACCCCCGCAAGACTTTGATCGCGAGGGCCAGACCGTGGCGATCCCCACGGTGCGCCCGGAGGCGCCGCGACCTGGGTCCGATCCGCTCGCCACGCGCCCGATCACGCAGGCGGCGGAAGACCCCGAGGCCACGCGCCTGGTGCGACCTTGGCAGGCGTTCCACGCGCCCGATGAGGCCGATACGCAACCTATCGAGCCCGTGCGCCCGCCGGCTGCGCGTGCGCAATCTGTTGCGCCCAAGCAGTCTGCTGCGCGTACGCAGTCTGCTGCGCGTACGCAGTCTGCTGCGCCCAAGCCGGTGCCACCGGCCTCGTCCGGCAGCCCGCCCCCGTCTCTCCCGCCGGACCGCCCCTCCCAGAACCGCAAGTCCCGGCGTCCCCGAAGCGGGCCGCGCTGGGCCTTGGTGCTGCTGGGCATCTCTCTGACCGGTCTGGGCCTCTTTCTGCTGGCCATGGTCGCCGGCGTCGTCGGCTACATTTACTTGGCGGCGCAGTTGCCCAGCCCTGACGAGTTGCGCGAGCGCCAGCCCAACTTCGCCAGCAGCCAGATCTACGATCGCAACGGTCGCCTGCTGCACGAGATTATCGATCCGAACGCGGGCAAGCGCACCTACGTCGATATCGACCAGATCTCACCCTACCTGAAACTTGCCACCGTCGCGACCGAGGACCGCAACTTCTACCAGCATGGTGGCTTCGACCCCATCGCCATCATCCGTGCCCTCTATTATGCTGTCCAAGAACAGGAAATCGTCTCAGGCGCCAGCACGATCACACAACAGGTGGCCCGCAATATCCTCTTGGGCCCAGACGCGATGTACGAGCAGACCATCACCCGCAAGATCAACGAGATCATCCTCGCGGCGGAGGTGACCCGGCGCTACAGCAAAGACGATATCCTGGAGATCTACCTCAACAACAACAACTACGGCAACCTCGCCTACGGCGTTGATGCCGCCGCGCGGACCTATTTTGGCACCAACGCGGCGCAGCTGACGCTGGCCCAGGCCTCCTTCCTGGCGGGCTTGCCCCAGTCGCCCGCGACCTACGATCCCTTTAGTGGCGGTCGCGAAGCGGCACTGGCGCGCCACAAGGTCGTCCTGGGCCTGATGGTCGAGGATGGCTATGTGACCGTGGATCAGGCTGTGGCAGCTGCTGCCACGATGGACGCCTACGAGTTCAACCCGATCTACACCGACCGGATCCCGGCCCCGCACTTCGTCGTCTACGTGACCCAGTGGGTCGAGCAGCAGCTTGGTGCCGAGGCGCTCTACACCGGACAGGGGCTGCGCATCCATACGACGCTCGATCCGCGGATGCAGCGCATCGCCGAGGAGGAGGTCGCGCGCGGCGTCGCTGCCCTCGCCGGTCGCGACGTCAGCAACGGCGCGCTGGTCGCCCTGGAGCCCTCCAGTGGTCATATTCTGGCGATGGTCGGCAGCGTCGATTTCTACAACAACGATCTCGGTGGTCAGGTCAACGTCACCCTGCGCTGCCGCCAGCCCGGGTCGGCGATCAAGCCGCTGACCTATCTCAAGGCCTTTGAGCAGGGGTGGACGCCCGCGACGACGATCTGGGACCTGCCGGTCAGCTACACCGACACCGCAGGCAACGTCTACGAGCCCGCCAACTATGATGGCAAGTTCCGCGGCCCCGTCTCCGTACGCACCTCTTTGGCCAACTCGCTCAATATCCCGGCGGTGAAGGCCCTGGAGTACGTGACCGTGGATGGGTTGTTGGAGATTGCCGACCGGCTCGGCGCGGCGTCGCTGGTGAGGCCGCAGGAGACCTGCCCCGACTATCCCTACGATACGCGCCCGATCTATGGCCTTGCGCTGACCTTGGGCGGCGGCGAGCTCAAGCCTCTGGAGCTCGCGGGGGCTTACGCGACGCTGGCTAATGGGGGCCTGCGGATGGCGCCCACGCCCATCCTGTGGGTCGAGGACCAGTCCGGCAACGTGCTCATCGACAACCGGCAACGCCCCGGGGAGCAAGTTGTGGCGCCGGAGCGGGCCTACCTGATCACCGACATCCTCTCCGACACTCAGGCCCGTTGTTTGGTCTTCGCCTGCCCTAGCGTCCTGGAGCTGCCCGACCGGCCCGCGGCGGCCAAAACCGGCAGCACGAATGACAACAGGGATGCCTGGACCGTGGGCTACACACCGGACATCGCTGCCGCCGTGTGGGTAGGCAACAACGACAACACGCCGATGGCCAACGTGATTGGGTCGTCAGGCGCAGGCCCGATCTGGCAGGCGTTCATGGCGCGCGCCCACGAGTCCATCCCGGCCCACGCCTTTCCTAAGCCCGCCGGCGTGACGGAGCGCGAGGTCTGCGCGATCTCCGGCACCGAGCCCTCGCCCTATTGCCCCGAGACCCGGACTGAGGTCTTCTCGGTGGACAATCTGCCGTCTGAGTCCGACGAGGACTGGTTCCAGGAGGTCGAGATCGATGCCAACAGCGGCCTGTTGGCCAATGCTTATTGCCGCTCCAACGTCATCACCCGCATCGTCGTCCGGCTGGAGGCGGTGACCGATCCCGACGGGCAGGCCTGGTTGCAGCAGTGGGCGATGGATCGCGGTATCGCCGTCGCGCCCCAACAGGAGTGCACCAGCGCCGAGCAGCCGCCCGAGGTCACGATCACATCGCCCTCGCCCGGGCAGGAGCTCTACCAATATGTAGAGATTATGGGCACGGTCGACCTAGCCGACTTCGACCGTTACGAGATCACGTATGGCGTCGGGAACAACCCGCAGGCCTGGGAGTGGGTGAGTGGTCCCCACCTGGCCTTGGTTCGCGACGGCATTCTGGGTGTCTGGCAGATCCCCAACGGTTTCACCCCGGGCACCGCCACCCTTCGCATCATAGCCTACAACAAGCAAGGGGCCCGTTTTGAGGCCTGCCAGCCCGTCATGGTCATCGGCCCGACGCCGACGCCCACACCGACGGCAACGCCCACCGGCACGCCGACCCTGACGCCGACCGTCACACCGACCCCTGAGCCGGTCACGCCCACGATGACGCCGACGCCTACGCCCTCCCCGACCGGCGCACCCGTCACGGTCACGCCGACTGCGACCGCCTCGCCCACCGCCACCCCGACGCCGTCAGCGACCCCCACCGCCCCGCCCAGCTCCGGCGGCCCATGATACTTTCTGCGTAGGGCGAACCGTTGTGTTGGCCCGCGCACGTAGGGTGCGGTCTGTCCAATGCTTGCTGCGCGCAGCTCAAGCTTGCGACCGCTGTGCGCAGGCCGATGTCTGCCAT
>JAFGNI010000086.1 GCA_016927095.1 Anaerolineae bacterium
GCGCCCCTGCCGCAGCTCCAGGTGCACGCGCAGATGGAACGCCGCGTCGGGATCCGCGTCAAGGATGCGTCCCAGCCGCTGCGCCACCGTTGTGAAGTCGTAGGGACTAGGACGGTCGAGGGGCGGTCCCGCCCACTCGGGTGCCGCCCCTGCCGAGCCGACGTCGATGGCGTAGCAGTGGATGCCAGCCTTGGCATAGACGCGGGCCACGTCGGCACCCGCATAGCCCTCTGCCGCCGGTGGACTTGCCCATAGGTAGCTCCCGAAGACGGGGCCATCGTCGAGGAAAAGCGTGGGTGTCCCGTGGTGCTTCCTGACCTCGGCCTTCATAGGCTTCCTCCTCCTGGACTGCCGAGCCCAAGCGCTTGGCCATCTGAAACGCTGGCTTGGGGAAAAGGGACGCTCTGGCACCTGCAGTGCCCGCGGCCCTACAGCCCTCGCGCATCCGCGATGGCCTGCTGCCACCGCAATAACGTGGCCGGCAATCTTGGGCGCTCCGCGGCGATATCCCCGGCGTGCAGCGCCGGTGCCACCTCGATGGTGCAGATCGCGCCCGGCGCGTGCGCAGCCACCGCAGCCGCGACGGCGTCGACAGGCAGCGTGCCCTCGCCCAGATGGCGGTGCGCGTCCTGGTATCCGTCGTTATCGTGGACATGGCATTCGACGATGGGCAGCGGCACCCGCGCGAAGTAGGCGTCGATGGACCGGCCGCCGAAACAAGGCCCTTGTGTGCGCCGGAGATGCATGTGGCCGATGTCGATCAGGATACCCACCCGGGGCGCCACCAGCACCGGCGCGAGCGCTGTCGCGAAGGCCTCGACCGCGACCGCGTCCAGTGGCAAGTCCTCCATCCCCACGAAAGCACTGACCGCCTCGGTCGCCTCCAGCGCCCACGCCAGCACCTGGGCAGCCCGCTTGGCGTCGTAGACGTACCCTCGGGGCTCCGGCACCATCGCCGCATCGAAGGTGTAGGCTCGCAGCCGTCGACCGAAGAGCGCAGCCGTAGACACAATCGTCTCCGGCGTCTGGCGGCAGTTCCCATGGATCGTCACGCCGAGATCCAGTGCCTCAACCTGGTCCGCGACGCTGCGACGGCCTGCTTCTGTCATATCCAGCAGCTGCTGTGGGTGAAAGGACACCATCGTGCAGCCCCAGCCCTTTGCATCGGCCAGCAGCACGACCAGCGCCTCATCATCCTCCCAAACCCATGGCCACGTCGCTAACCCGAGATCCATCGCTGTCCTCTCCCTGGCGTTGCTCACGTCCTTGTCAGTGCAATCCTACCCTGGTTTCGGCCGGACCGCCAACCGTCGCTTGATCTAGTGGTCGGTTGACCTGATAGTTGAGATGTGTCGTCATGGTCTCAGCCGCGGAACCGCTGAAGCGGTTACTACAAACCAACTTCCCTGAGCACTAGCCTCTCACGGTCATCATTTGCCCAGCACAAACACGCCTTCACACTCCCTCCACTTGCCCTATAATGAAAGCACCCAATACCAGTTCCCGGGAGGATACCGGTGGATCACACCATCGTCTGCCTACAACCCCAGCAGCGCGATGCGGCGGCAACGCTGCTGGCGCAGGCCTTCTCGCGCGATCCGATCTACGTCGCGCTCCTGCCCGATCCGGAGGTGCGTACGCGGAGCGCCGAGCTCATGTTCCGGGGCGTTCTCACCTATGTCCTGCGGTACGGTGAGGTCTGGACCACCGACAAGCTATGGGGCGTCGCTGCCTGGCTGCCGCCCGGCAAGACGAAGGTGACGTTCTGGCGCATGCTGCGTACCGGCTTCGCGCTGGCTCGCGGAATGCGTGGCTACCCGCCCCAACCGCGACGCACGCTCCTGCGGGTCTTTTCCCGACAGGACAAGGAGCACGCCGAGCTGGTGCCCGAGCCTCACTGGTACCTGTGGACGCTCGGCGTGGCCCCCGACCGGCAGGGGCACGGTGTTGGCAGCGCCCTGCTGCGCCCCGTGCTGGCGCGGGCCGATGCCGCCCGCGTCCCCTGCTACCTGGAGACCGAGACGGATTACAACGTGGCCTTCTACCGGCGTCGCGGCTTCGAGGTTGTCAGGAAGGCCGTCGCCGAGGAGATCGGGTTGCCGCTCTGGTCGATGGTGCGGCAACCCGGAGCCTAGGATCGCCAGGTGTCTGAATCGTGTTAACGACCAAAGAAGGCGGTGAGCCATGGATCGACGCGCGTTTCTGAAGGCGGCGGGCATCGGTGGTGGACTGCTGATGGGTGGCGGCGCTCTCTACGCGGTGATGCACGACGCCGACCCCTTAGCCGACCATAAGGCAGCGACGCAGGCCGTGCTGACCGAGCGGTACGGCGCGAGCAGCACCAAGCGGCTGATGGCCTGTGTGTTGGCCGAATGTGAGGTGCTCCAGCGCCGCGCTCCAGATATTGGTGGCGAGGCGAACATGTTTACCCAGTGGCTCACCTACGGTGTCTACTACCTTGCCCTCTACCGCGTTCTGGCGGCTAACGGTGCCTCGCTCGAGGCCGGCGGCGCCGTGATCTACGATGTGTTTCAGGCCCAGGCGGACTACCCGGCATGGCTGATGCGCGCCGTGGGTCGCCTAGAATACAGTCGCGCCTATCAGAAGCGGCTCCACGCCGCGGTCGAGGCGACGCAACGGCGCCGCTACGACGGCGACTGGGTAGCGAGCTGGGTGGAGGGGGATGGCACGACGTTCGACTACGGGACTGACATCCATGAGTGCGGCATCTGCAAGCTCTACGCGGCAGAAGGTGTGCCCGAACTGGCGCCTTATCTCTGTCTCAGCGACGAGGTCGGGAGCCGCGCAACAGGGCGGGGATTGGTCCGGCATATGACCGTCGCGGAGGGATTCCCGCTCTGCGACTTTCGATACAAGTGGGGCCGCGAGACCTACGTTGCGCCCCTCAGGGACGGTTGGCCGCCGCAATTTGGCCGGGCGGACGCCGGCGGGTGCAGGGCCTTCATCTAGAGGCTCGAAAGCTTTGACTCCGGAGTCCCGAGTCATGCTCGACCTGGGGACATGACTCGAGACTCGGGACTTAGGACGTACACCACGGCAGAGACGCAGCGGCTCGACCACAGGAGTGCACGATTCACCATTCACCATGCATCGGGCAACCTAAATCGTGAATCGTGAATCGTGAGGTGTCACCTGGAGGTGCAGGCAGCATGAGGCCCCTTGGCTAGTGCCTTTCCCCCTTTCAGACAGCCGCTGCACCAGCTTCACCCCATCAGCGCCGCCGGGACCCAGGCCGGGCTAGTCGCTAGGGCGAACTGCAGCGCGTTCTCGCCTACATTTCCGGAAGCTTCTAGAGTGTTTGACACTCTCATACCTAGCTCTTACAATTGTGCTGTCTGCCCGGCGCTGTGGGCTGCACCAACTCTCATCCATCGATTCGGAGGTTGATCTATGGGTAGGTATCCTCGGGAGCGTGATCGCGATCCGCACAGTCGTAGCCGACCTTTGCTCCTCATACGGACGCTTTCCGTGTTGGCCCTGGTTGTCCTCCTGGGTGCTGGGGCACAACCCTCTCTCAACGTAGCGGCGGCGTCTCAGCCGCCGAAGCCGGTCACGGCACGTTGGACGCAGGCCAACGTGCCAGGACAGCTGCTATCGCGTAGTGCCAACCGTGCCGACGCGATCTGTGATGTCGTGACAGATGCGGCGGATGCTGGTGGCTTTGGCAAGGGCTTCACGCCACCCGACATGGATCTGTCTTACTTGGGCGCCGCAAGCAGCTCGATGCAGGCGTTGTCGGCGGAGGTGTTGCCCCCCGTTTTTGACTGGCGCGACCGCGGTGGCACCAGTTACGTCACCCCGGTGAAAGATCAGGGCAGCTGCGGCTGCTGCTATGCCTTCGCCGCGCTGGCTAATGTGGAGTCCAAGGTGGCGATCGACGGTGGCCCGTCCCAGCCCGATTACGCCGAACGGCATGTCCGGGACTGCAGCTGGTACGCGCTCAACGGCGCGCCCGGATGGGACGCTTGCACGGGTGGCAACTATATGATGGTGGCCAACCATCTCGCGACAACGGGTATGGTCTGGGAGTCTGACGCCCCCTATACCGCGACGCTCGGAACCTGCCCGAGTGGTGTGCCCTACCAGACGACGCTGGTTGGGTGGCACCTCCTCTCCGGTCCTGCGCCAGCGCCCACGGCGACGCTGAAGCAGGCGATCATGGACTACGGTCCCGTCTATTCGTCGATCTATGCTGGCGATGGACGAAATCCCGGTTGGGAGAACGCCTTCCAGACCTATGACGGCACCGGTGTCCTTGTCTTTGCCGGTGCACCCATCACGACGGACCACGCGGTCCTGATCGTGGGTTGGGATGACGCGATGCCGCACGCTGCGGGCACGGGCGCCTGGATCGCGAAAAACAGCTGGGGCACCGGTTGGGGCGACCACGGCTTCTTCTACCTCGCGTACGGTCCCAATGACGGTTACGGCGCGGCGGGCATAGGCTCGTATGCCGCCTACATGGCGGATTGGCAACCCTATGATGCCCAAGGCGATCTCCTGGCCTATGACGA
>JAFGNI010000571.1 GCA_016927095.1 Anaerolineae bacterium
ATGTGCGGAGAAGGCGGTATCCCAGTCTGGAAGAGCTGATGCCCGAGGTCTACCAGGAGTTCCTGGACATCGTGGACATGCTCGAGCACAACTACCGCGATATGCAGGATATGGAGTTCACCATCGAGCGGGGCACGCTGTGGATGCTTCAGACGCGGACGGGCAAGCGCACCGCTGCTGCTGCGGTGAAGATCGCGGCGGACCTCGTTGACGAGGGCATCATTGGCAAAGAGGAAGCGATTATGCGCGTCGAGCCGGAGCACGTTGAGCTCCTGATGCGCCCGAGCTTTGACCCAGATGCCGAGAAGACCTTGATCGCCAAGGGCCTCAACGCGTCCCCGGGTGCCGCCGTGGGTGTGGCTGTCTTCGATGCCCAGCGGGCAAAGGATGTGGCTGCCGATGGTACCCACGTCATCCTTGTCCGTCCTGAGACCGCGCCGGACGATGTGCCCGGCATGCTGGCTTCCAAGGGCGTGCTGACCCAGAAGGGTGGCGCGACCTCGCACGCCGCCGTCGTGGCCCGCGGGAGCAACATACCGTGTGTGGCCGGTTGTGAGGAGATCACCGTTGACGCCAATCGCGGTCAGTTCACGACAGCCGACGGCAAGGTCATCAAGGATGGGGATACCATCTCCATTGACGGCTTCACCGGCGAGGTCTTCGCTGGCGCCGTGCCGCTGACCGAGGCCGAGTATTCCGAGCAGATCGACCTGGTCAAGCTCTTGGGGTGGGCGGATGAGATCCGCAAGCTAGGTGTCCGCACCAATGCGGATACGCCTGTGGACGCCACCCGCGCCATCGAGTTCGGCGCCGAGGGCATCGGGCTCTGCCGGACGGAGCACATGTTCTTCGATCCGCGCGCGCGTGACGCGGTAGTTGGCATGATCCTTGCCAAGGACCAGGCAGCTCGCAACGCTGCCCTGGACAAGATGCTGCCTTTCCAGGAGCAGGACTTTGAGGGCATCTTTGAGGCGATGGACGGCAAGCCCGTGATCATGCGCCTGATCGATCCCCCGATGCACGAGTTCCTCCCCCCCTACCACGAGCTGATCGAGGAGGTTGCCACGCTCCGCGTGACCGATCCCGATTCCGAGGAGCTCAAGGAGAAGGAGAGGATGCTCGAGGTTGTCTCCGGTATGTGGGAAGTCAACCCGATGATGGGCCTTCGCGGTTGCCGCGCGGGTATCATGTACGAGGGTTTGACCGAGATGCAGACCCGCGCCTACTTCCAGGCGGCCTGCCGCTGCGCTAAGCGTGGTGTCGATGTCCACCCCGAGGTGATGATCCCGCTGGTAGGCGTGGTGGCCGAGCTGAAGCTGGAGCGCGAGAAGCTCGAGGCTGTCGCCAAAGAGGTGATGGAAGAAGAGGGCATCGAGGTGCCGGCGATCTTTGGCACGATGATCGAGGTGCCGCGCGCCGCTCTGACCTCTGGAGAGATTGCGCCGTATGCCCAGTTCTACTCCTTCGGCACGAACGACCTCACGCAGATGACCTACGGCTACAGCCGTGACGACGCCGAGGGCAAGTTCCTGCTCCAATACGTGGACCGCGGCATCCTGCCGAAGAACCCCTTCCAATCGCTGGATCAGACGGGTGTCGGGCGGCTCGTTGAGATGTGCGTCAAAGAGGGCAAAGCGGTCAATCCTGACCTCGAGATCGGTATCTGCGGTGAGCACGGTGGTGATCCTGACTCCATCGACTTCTGCTACCGCGCCGGTCTGGACTACGTGAGCTGCTCCCCCTTCCGCGTGCCCGTGGCACGTCTGTCGGCGGCGCAGGCGACGATTCGCAACGGGTAGCCGATCAGCAGCACAAGTACGTACACGTGAGCGGCGCGCCACCTTGGTGGCGCGCCGTTTTGCATGATCTCTGTCGCCGGTCGTGACCTCTGGCCTCGGCCAGAGGCCGTCAGGGCGCTAGCTCAATGGGTTGCCAGAGGGGGTTGACGTCGGACAGGATCGAACCGATGCGCGTGGCGTAGGCGGCCCGGATCTCCCGGTGCAACGGGATGTGTTCCAGATAGGTCCTGCGGTAGTGGCTGTCCGGCGGGATCATCGCGTGTTTTCGCATCATCTCGTCATAGGCGCGGCGCAGGAAGCGGTTTTCTAGGTCCTGAAGCTGGTTTGCCGCGAGCGCTTGACTGTAGCGCAGGAGCACTTCCTCGCTGACGCACTCTATGATCTGGACAAACCCGAACATCTGGTAGATCTCGTAAGCTCGCTGGGCCGAGTTGAGCGCCGCCTCCACGAAGCCGTGAGCCTGCTCGGGATCAGAGACGAATTGTGAAAGGCCGAGATAGGCTGCGCTGGCTTTGCACCGCGCGGCCATCTCATACTGCAGCGAGACCAGTGGGTTCTCCTCCGAGAGTTGGATGACCTGCTCTGTCAGGGATACGGTTCTCTCCAAACACCGAACGGTCGCTTCAGTATCGCCCCGCGTTGCCGTACGAACGCCTTCTGCGTTCTGCAGCATTGCTTCCACCAGCCTCAGACTGGCCAGCGCGCGGTCGTGGACAGGTTCTCCGATCTCGTGAATCCGCGCCAGCGTCTCTCGGGCGCTCTCGAGATCCGCCTCAGCCATGTGGATCTGGGCCATATGGAAGAGCGGGAAGGCCGCTCGCGGACAAGGGAGTTGGATGCGATAGCTATCCTGGAGAAGATCCAGACCTGCGATGTGATCCCCTAGGTAGATGCCGATGATGCGACCGCAAGCTTGCAGCGCCTGACTTTCCATCGGTCGATGCCCTAGTTCACGGCTAGCGTGGAGGCGCTCCTGCTGGTATTCGCTCAGGAGCCGGTAGTAGTCACCGCTGCGTTCGAACTCCAGCCCCAGCAGGTTCAGCAGGGACATCTGCACGACCTTGTCCTCGAGCGCTTCACTCATCGTCAGAGCAGCGGCAGCCTCCAGGTACTCCATGCTGCGCTCCGGGCTGTCGCCAAAGGCGTAGATCCCTCCCATGCCGACGAGAATCCTGGCTTCGTAGGTCCGATTCTCGGACACGCGCGCAAGCTCCAGCGCTTCGTCTGCCAGGTCTTGCCAGATAGGATCGCTGAGCGCCAGGCTTTGGTTGACCCTTGCCAGCAGGCTATCCAGCTCACGCCGCACGTCACCGATCTCTCGTGACAGCCGCAGTGCCTCGCGGGCCATGGGGATGCCCCGCTCGATGTCGGTCCGGCGGTCCTGATCTCCCACCCCCGGCTGGTGCAGCAAGGCGTCGATGAGACAGGTGGGATCGTCCGTGAGTTCGCGCGCCAGGGGCAAGAGGGCCTCGGCATCGGCCCGCATCTTCTCGAATTCTGCCATCAGGTAGTAGACGTGGTGGCGCTGCATCAGCGCGTGGAACCGCTGTGCCTTGATCTCCTCTTCAGGGACAAGGGGCTGCGAACGCGATGCCAGTTCCTCAAGCAGCCCTAGGGCATGCGTGTAGTGCTGCGCAGCTTCGGCATTGGCATAGATGTCCTTGACGTAGTCGGCGTTGCGCAGCGTGTACTCCAGTTCCTTGTCGGGCCGGTTGGCGTGCTGGTAGTGAAGGGCCAGTGTCCCGTAATGCTGCTCTGGGTTGGAAGCGCCCGCTGCCTCCTCGCCGGTGACGAAACGCTCTTCGATGTATTCCGCGATCTGCAGGTGGTAGGCCGCTCGCTGTGAGGTCAAGAGGCTGTCATAAATCGCATCCCGCACCAGCTTGGAGCGGAAGGTGTACTCCACACCGAGGTCAGCGCCGCGGCCTTGCTCGGATATCAATTGCACACGCTGGAGCGAGGTCAGCAATGCTTTGAGGTTCTTCTGATCCGGCATGATTGCGCCGAGCAGGTCAAACCAGAAGCTGTAGCCGATCACCGCTGCTCGCTGCAGGAGTTGCTGCTCTGCCGGTGGCAGCCGGTCGATTCTGGCCATCAACAGCCCTTGGAGGCTGTCAGGTAGCGCCAAAGGGGTGACGGTCTTCGATGCACGCCAGCGCTCCTCACCGGCTTCCTGACCGTCGGGCTCGCTCTCACGAACCAAGCTGCCGTTGGCGATCAGCGAGCGCACCAATTCCTGGATAAAGAAGGGGTTGCCCTCCGCTTTTTGGATGACTGTGGCAACGGTTGCCTCCGGCAGTACGTCTTCCCCAATCATCTGTTCGATGAGGGTGCGGCTCTGTTCGGCTGTGAGAGGGTCTAGGTGGACCGCGACGAGGCGATGAGGGTACTCTGTCTCCACGTGGTGTCTGAACTCCCAGGCTCGAGAGCGGCGATCGGGCCGGAAGACGCAGAGCCAGAGGAGGCTGAGGTAGTCACAGATCGGGAGGCAGTACTTGAGGAGCTCCAGCGACGTCGCGTCGGCCCAATGCATATCGCTGAAGCTCACGATCAGGGGCGCTTGTCGGGCCAGCGCCTCCAACCAGCTCCTTATCGCCAGAAAAAGTCGCTGGCGGAGGCTCTCGGCATCCAGATGTTCGATCTGTTCTGAGAAAGCCGGCTCCAGGGGTAAGCCCAGGAAACGGGCGAAGTCGGGATAGTACTCCGCCATGCCTGCCCCCCACAGCGCCTCGGTCTCCCGCCGCAGGCGGTCTCGCGTCTGCTCTCTAGGCTCATCACTTCGCGTCCCCAGCCAGTTGCGGAGCAGATCCTGCCACATCGCGTAAGGTTGTGTGCGGTCATAGGATCGCGCGCGCCCGCGAATCTCCCGTAGCCGGGGCTGGGCGGCCGGCCGTGTCTCGGCGGCAGCCTCCGGCCCATCGCCCGAGCCATCCGTGTGCGAGATCTCTGCGATCAGTGCTTCCTGGCGCGCAAAGTGCCGACGCGCCTCGCGGACCAACAGGGACTTGCCCATCCCCTGTTCGCCTGTCAGGAGCACGATGCTACCGCGCCCTTCACGAAGATCCTCCACGCACTGGATTACCGTAGCCATCGCGCGATCTCTGCCGATCAAGCGGGCCAATTCATACTCCTGCGGCTGATCGGGTTGGACGTGCGATGCCAGGGGACGGTAGACGGAGACGAGCTGGCTGACGCCTTTGACCGAGATCTCACCCAAGGGAAGCCAGTCAAACTGATCCTCCACCAGCCGCTGCGTGTTCTCGCTGACCAGAACGGTCCCGGGTTCTGCGGCTTGCTCCATCCTGGCAGCAAGGGCAATGGCTTCGCCCATCGCCGTGTTCTCGCTGTGGGTTTGGTGGTCACCGACGCTGGCAACGATCACCTCGCCGGTGTTCACGCCAACCCGCAAGGAGAGCTCGATGCCCTCCTGTGCCGCGAGGTTGTCGGCGTACGTTCGAATGGCCCGCTGCATCGCCATCGCGGCAAGGACGCCGCGCTCCGGATCGTCTTCGTGCGCAATCTGTGTCCCGAAGAAGGCCACCAGCCCATCGCCACGGAACTGGTCCACGTGGCCGCCAAAGCGATAGATCTCCGCCTCAAGCACCTGGAACATTTGGTTCATGATCTCGACCCAGGCCTCACTTCCCACCCTTTCAAGGAGATTGGTCGAACCATGAACGTCGGCCATGATGATGGTGGCTACACGTCGCTCGCCCTCCAACTGTGGGGTTGGTGAGATCGATCGCTCTGCGGCTTCAACGGGTAAGGGCCTGCGCCGGTCGTGTCCGGCTACCGGGGATGACGCCTCCACGGGAGCCAGACTCTGTACCGTTGTCGGGGCTCGCAAGGGGGCCGGCGGAAGCTGGGTGCCGCAGTTGATGCAATAGCGGTAGGTGAGTGGGTTGGCGGTGCCACAGGTGACACACAGCTTGACCAGCCGGCTGCCACACATCCCACAGAAGCGCGCATCCGCGCGGTTCTCGAAGCCGCAGCTTTCACATAGCATAGGGTAGGGCCCCAATGGATGGGCGCACGCGCGACCGATCGTGCCAGACTGCGGTGCGCCCACCTCTAGCTCCTAAGTGCTGAACGGGTCTCGGCGCGAGCTGCTGCCTAAAAGCTCTCCAACGCTGCCCGAAACCGCTTCACAAGCTCGACCATGATCTCAACGGCCATGTCGCCGTCGCGACGCAATACTCCCAGGAAGTTCTCACGCGGCAGAATCAGGCAACGCGTCGGTTCGGTTGCAATGACGGAGGCCGTGCGTGGCCCGCTGTCGATCAGCGCCATTTCGCCGAAGAAGCCATTCGGACCGAAGGTGTTGACCACCGTCTTCGATCCGTCCGCGCGCTCTCGGATTGCTTCGGCCTTGCCCGATACCAGTACGAAGAAACCGTAGCCCTCGCGGCCCTGGGGGACGATGACCTCGTTGGCCTTGCACTGGCGCTCGATGAAGAGGTGCGCGAGGCTGTGGAGCTGTCGTCGCTTAAGGCCGCTAAACAAAGGGACGTCCTTGAGAATCTCTACAATCCGTTCCTCATCAGCCATGTGTCTTGTCTCCTTTTGCTTGATCGCGAGGTGCTAGTGGGCACACACCTCGTGCCATGTCACACGTTGTGTGCAGTGATGCCGTGTATGAGGACAACCGGTTGCTCTAGGGCGCTGTTTCGTCGAACCCAGCATCCCCCATTATAGCTTGCTGCGTGGCGGGCGCAACTGTGCGCGCCAGGGCAATCGCGTCTTGGCGATGTAGGTCGGCCTGTCCAGGCCGGTCTTCCGGCCCGCCGACTGCGCACCGGAATCCCTCGATGAACCAACGCGCCCCTGCGCACATACGGCCCACGACTGCAACTAAGGCGTCTGACACGTCGGAGCGGCGCCGCGGATGGCGGCGGCTGCGCCGCCGAGTCGGCCTAGACAGGCCGACCTACAACGGAGGACGGGAAACCAATTAGATGCGATGGCCCTGCTGTCCGCGCCGGCACGGTGGCGTTTCATAATCCCGAGGACCGCAGTGTCGCGCCCAAGGGCCTTCTGCGGGCCTTGGGCGCTCGGGCCGAAGGCCTTGGGCGCTGCCGCGATGTGGTTGTATACTATGGTGCACCACACCGAGCAGCGAAGGGCTATTCCAGGAGGGATCCATGGACACTTGGCAGATTGTGGAGACCACGTTCGACCCTCAGCAGCGTGCCTACAAGGAGGCGGTGTTCACCATCGGCAACGGGTACCTGGGCACACGAGGCGCTTTCGAGGAAGGTTACGACCGGGATCAGCCTGTGACGCTGGTGCACGGGGTCTTCGATGATGTGCCCATCGTGCACACCGAGCTGGCGAACGCGCCGAGCTGGACCGGCCTTTCGCTGAGGATCGGCGACGATTGGTTTCGCATGGACCGTGGGACCGTGCTCAGTTACGAGCGCAGGCTGGATCTGAAGACGGGCACGCTGAAGCGCGATGTCCGTTGGCGGGCGCCAGGCGGGCGCGTGGTGTCACTCAGCTTCGAGCGCTTTGCGTCGATGGCCGACCCGCATGTGATGGTGGTCCGGTGCCATGTGAGGTCAGAGACCTTCTCCGGGCAGGTCGAGGTCCGTGCCGGTGTTGATGGCATTGTCGATAACGAGGGCCATCGCCACTGGGGTCTACAGAGCCAAGGACAGGTGGGGGATCGCGCGGTGATGCTGGCTGTGGAGACGCGGGAGAGCGGCATTGTCCTTGCCGAGGCTGCGCACCTGACGCTCTCAGCCGCGGGGGCTGTGGCCTACGAGGTGCGCGACTGCCCGTGGTCGCCTCACGTGCTCGCCCGTTGCCGTCTGCGACCTGGCGGTGAGGTGACCATCGACAAGATTGTGACAGTCTACACGTCCCGCGACGTTGTGGAGCCGGCCCGCGTGGCGGTCGATACGCTGCTTCAAGCTGTGTCGCGAACGGTGCCGGCCTTGCGGAGGGTGCACGAGCAAGCGTGGGCTGCGCTCTGGCAGGCGAGCGATATTGAGATTGACGGCGACCCGTTCGCCGAACAGGCTGTGCGCTTCAGCCTGTACCAACTACTGATCGCGGCGCCGCAGGACGACGACCGCGTCAGTATCCCCGCGAAGACGCTCAGCGGGTATGGGTATCGCGGTCACGTCTTCTGGGATGTCGAGATCTTTATGCTGCCGTTCTTCATCTACACGCAGCCTGCGCGGGCCCGGGACATGCTGCTGTATAGGTACCACACGCTGCCCGGCGCCCGGCGGAAGGCTGTCTCCCAGGGATACCGGGGCGCCATGTATGCTTGGGAGAGCGCCGCGACGGGCGATGAGACCACGCCGCGGTGGGTGCCGGTCTGGGTTGAAGAGCGCGGTGAAGATGAGTTGATCCGCATCTGGTGCGGCGATATCGAGCTGCATATCACAGCAGACATCGCCCACGCCGTGCACACGTACTGGCGGGTGACGGGCGATGACGCGTTTATGCGGGACTATGGTGCCGAGATCATACTGGAGACGGCCAGTTTCTGGGCCTCCCGCGCCGAGTGGAACGAGGCGCAGGGATGGTACGAGATCGCCGACGTGATCGGACCGGACGAGAATCACGACCATATCGACAACAGCGCCTTCACGAACGAAATGGCCCGCTGGAACCTGCAGACCGCGATGGATGTGCTGGCATGGCTGCGTGTGAGCTATCCCTCGAAGGCCGCCGAGCTCGTCTCGCGCCTGGCGCTTACGTCCGAGTGGCTTCGGGCGTGGGAGGGCGTCATCGATGGTCTGAAGCGGATGTACGATCCCGAAACGAAGCTGATCGAGCAGTTTGACGGGTTCTACGATCTGGAAACCTTGGACTTCTCGGCGTACGAGCCTCGCCAGACATCGCTCCAAGCCATCCTGGGCATCGAGGAGACGCAGCAGGTACAGGTCTTGAAACAGCCTGATGTCCTTATGCTCCTCTATCTGCTCGGCGAGCGCTTCGATGAGGAGACGCTGGCAGCCAACTGGGCCTACTACACACCCCGCACCGACCTGACCTACGGGTCGTCTCTGGGGCCGGCCATTCAGGCGGCCCTCGCAGCGAGGATGGGGGAGCTCGACCAAGCCTACCGGTACTTCCGCTTGGCGGCGCAGACGGACTTGGAGGATGCGCGCGGCAATACCGCCGACGGGCTGCATGGTGCAACGGCGGGCGGGCTGTGGCAGGCGGTGGTCTTCGGTTTCGCCGGTGTGCGTCTGACGGACGCGGGGTTCGAGGCCGAGCCACGTCTGCCGCCAACCTGGGGGCGCCTTGCTTTCAAGTTGCAGTACCACGGTAAGTGGAGGAAGTTTGAACTCAGCCAACCTCCATCCGATTGACCACGGGATGAGCTGAGCGCTTGCGCGTCTGATTCTGGGACTTGACACTCGGGGTTGGTCAGCTATAATGTAATAAGGATATTACATACGAGAGAGCCCCTGATGATCGATCGCGACTCGCCCATTCCACTCTACTACCAGCTCAAGCAGCACTTCAAGCGCCAGATCGAGCGCGGCGACTTATGCGCCGGCGATCGTCTGCCGACTGAGATGGAGCTGTGCGAGCTCTTCGAGATCAGCCGTGCCCCGGTCCGGCAAGCGCTCACGGAGATGGCCCGTGAGGGCCTCATCTACCGGAGAGCCGGGCAGGGCTCCTTTGTGGCGCCCGCCGTCGCAAGACAACTTGCCAAGAAGACCAAGCTGCGCGTGCTGGCGCACTTCGATGTGCGTTGGATGGGCTCCCTCGAACAGGCGGTACTCGATTGGAACGACCTTCATCCGCGGCGTGAAGTCGAGCTCGACGTGAAGATGTGCGGCAGACAGGACTTCCACCGGATGCTCCGCCGGTTAGCGATCCAGGGTGAGGCGCCGGACATTGCGCCGATGGACTACGTCTGGATCGCGCACTACGCCAGCGAGGGCTATATTGCGCCGCTCGACTCACTGGACTCAGCGTGGGACGCCGCCTTGCGGCGGGAGCTTGAGCCGCCTGTGTTGGCCAACAACCTTTTCGGCGATCGCCTCTACGGCGTCCCGGTACAGGCGGATGTGACCGGTTTCTGGTATCGCAAGGATTGGTTCGAGGCCGAGGGCTTGGCACCGCCTGACACGTGGGCGGAATGGCTAGTGCTGTTCGACAGGCTGATCTCCGATGATCTACGGGCTCGCTATGGATACCAGTATCCGTTGGTGTTGCCGGTGACGTCCGCGACGGGCGAGGCCACCACCAATCTGCTCATCGCCTTTATTTGGATGTCCGGTGGGAGCATCGTCAACGCGGACGGCGCGCTGACGCTCGATCAGGACGCCGACGCGATCTGCAACGCCATGCGGTTCCTTCAGAAGATCACCCTGGACCGCAGAGCTTACTTGCCTAGCAGTATGTACCGCACCAACTGGTGGGATCTGGCCCGCTACTTTGCCCTCGGGCAAGTGCCCATGGCACTGGGCGGCTCCTATGAGTGGCCGCGGATACGCGAGGAATCCCATTGGGATGATGAAGCCGACGCTGCCAGGGACCTGGGATTCAGGCTGATGCCGCGTCCCGCCGCAGATGTGCCGCTGGTCGGTTCTTTGGGCGGGACGAGCTGGGGCATTTTCCGGCAATCCTCACGACAGGGGCTCTGTGCTGAGATCCTGCGGCTGATGACCACGAGTGAGGTCTCGACCGAGTTCTGCAAGGAGAACCTGCAGATCTCGCCCTATGTGTCGACCAACCGCCATCTGGCGTCGGTCGAGCATCCTTGGCTTCACCAGATCGTGCCGCTACTCAAGTACGCGCGCCATCGTCCCCGTATTGCGGGCTACATCCAGTTGTCGAACCTACTCCAGGATATGTTTGAGCGCATCCTGTGGGAAGGTGAAGACCCGGCGGCTGTCGTTCGACAGACGTCACAAGTGCTTTCCATGGTCAGTCCGGAGAGTGCAGCCTAGTGCCGTGTGCCTAGGATCCTATGCGGGTCCAGGCGTACTGAGTGTTCTCAGGATCAGGAAGGAGGTGGGAAAGGTATAGATAGACTAAGGATTTCCGAGATGGGATTGGCAACAATCAACTCACTACCCCTAAGGAGGAGTATCTGATGAAGAAGCGCGTGTTGTTACTACTGCTGTCGCTGTTGACGGTGGTCTCGCTCTTCGTGACAGCCTGTGGC
>JAFGNI010000087.1 GCA_016927095.1 Anaerolineae bacterium
AAGCTGGACGGACGGCGCGGCGCTTGCGCGCGGCGGCGACGTGGTCGTCGTGTCCGTCAACCATCGTCTCGGCCCGCTGGGCTATCTTCACCTCGAAGACCTAGCCGGTCCCGCCTACACCGCATCGGGCAACGTGGGCATGCTCGACCTGGTCCTGGCCCTACAGTGGGTCCGCGACAACATTGCGACGTTCGGTGGCGACCCGGACAACATCACGATCTTCGGCGAATCAGGTGGGGGCGCCAAGGTCAGTATGCTGCTGGCGATGCCTGTCGCCCGGGGCCTTTTCCACAAAGCCATCATCCAAAGCGGACCCGGTATGCTCATGCGCTCGCGCGACGAAGCCGCCAAGGATGCGCGCAGGCTCCTGCGACAGCTGGACGTCAGTTCAGACGATATCCAGGCTCTCCACGACATGCCCGCCGACCGCCTGATCGCGGCGCAAGCGCACCTGCACCGCGCCAATCCCTACTACGTCCTCAGACCTGTCGTGGACGGCGACCTGCTGCCCCGGTCGCCCTTCGAGCCCGCTGCGCCCGAGACGGCGCGCGATATCCCGCTTCTGATCGGCACGACGCGGGGCGAGACCACGCTCTTCCTGGGGACGATCCCTCTGTTGGGCACCTTCAGCCGGCCCAACCTGCTTTCAAAACCGGCACTTGCGGCCCTGATGTGGATCTTGACCGGGACGGCAGCGCCACGGATTCTGCGGACCTATCGCAACGCAGCACCCGACGCCCCCGCCAACGTGCGCCTCGCCGACATCACGACCGACCTCACCATGCGCATACCTTCGATTCGGATCGCCGAGCGCCAAGCTGTCGCTGCCACAGCCCCGGTCCATATGTACCTGATGGCCTGGGAATCTCCGGCATTGGACGGCAGACTGCGGGCGACCCACTCCCTGGATGTGCCCCTCGTCTTCGACAACGTCGCCGGCGCGCCGGGCCTCACCGGCGACTTACTGGAGGCGCACGTACTGGCTCACAAGATGAGCCAGGCATGGGCTGCTTTCGCACATCACGGCAACCCGGAGCATCAGCATCTGCCGCCCTGGCCCGCCTACACAACGGAGGACCGCGCGACAATGATCTTCGACAGTGAGTGTCGCGTGGTGGACGATCCCGGACGGGAGGCACGGCTGGCCTGGGAGGGCAAGCGCCTCTGGTCGATGTGAGCGACGGCTCACGCCTTGCTCCTGATTTCGCGCTTCCTGCGGGACACCGGTATCCCTCACTTGCCGCGCCGTTCACGCCCGGCTGCGGTATACTTACGCCGCGAGACTTTGTTCGCAAGAAGGGATCGCAGCTGGTTGGACCCGTATCGTGGGTTTCTTGGGGGGCCCGGCGCGACGAATCACCACCTTCGGTCGCTTGCAGGCGATGGCGGGTAGCACAGGCAGTTCCACTGCATATTCCCAGCGCAGGGAGCACGGAAAATGAACGAGTCTTGGGACATCTCTCAAGTAGAAACGATCGCCGGTGCCTACGACGCGCGAATCCAGGCGCTGCCAAAGCGCAACACGCCCAACATCAGGGCAGTCCGCCGTGAATTCACCAGTAAGCTCAAAGCAGCGCCGCCTGAGGTCGTGCTTGGCCTGGCGATGACATTGGTCCATCAATATGGCTATCGCGGGGACGCCTATGAGCTGCTGCGGTATCACAAGGCGGCCTTTGAGAGCCTGACGGAAGCCCAGATCGAGGCCCTGGGCGAAGGCATCGACAGCTGGTGGTCGGTGGACGGCTTCGCGCGCACGATCTCGGGTCCGGCGTGGCTCGAGGGGCTGCTCGGCGACGAGACGATTCACCGGTGGGCACGATCTGACAACCTCTGGTGGCGCCGTGCGGCGTTGGTAAGCACGGTGGCCCTCAACGTGCGTTCGCGGGGCGGCTACGGCGACGTGGACCGCACCTTGGCAGTCTGCCGGATGTTGGCCGACGATCACGAGGATATGGTCGTCAAGGCCCTATCTTGGACGCTCCGTGAGCTGGTCGTCCACGATCCCGACGCGGTCTGGGACTTTCTGGCGACGTATCACGACGTGCTGGCTGCCCGCGTTAAGCGCGAGGTCAACAACAAGCTAGAGACCGGGCTGAAGAACCCAAGGAAGAGCACATGAACAACCAGACGATGAGCCTGACCAGCCCTGCCTTTGCGGATGGCGGCAAGATGCCGGAGATACATACCTGTCACGGTCCCAACACGTCGCCCCCACTGGCGTGGGATGGCGCCCCAACAGGCACGCAGAGCTTCGTGCTGATTATGGACGATCCGGACATCCCCATGCGGTGGCTCAGGCTGATGACCTGGACGCACTGGCTCGTCTTCGATATCCCTGGCGAGGCGCGCAGCGTGCCCGCCGACCTACCGGGGGGCCCGGAGCTGGACAACGGCGCCAAGCAGGCGGTGACCTCCTTCCGGGTCGCGGGCTACGGTGGACCTTGTCCCCCGGTTGGCTCCCATCGCTACCACTTCCGGCTCTACGCCCTCGACTGCGTCCTGGACCTCGATCCGCGACAGACAAGGCGCTCCGATCTGGAGGCGGCGATGACAGGCCACGTGCTCGCCACCGCAGAGCTGGTCGGCGCATTCCGGTAACTTCTGCGTAACTGAGGGGCAGTGGAGAAGAGAGATGCCCTACCGGCACTACGGCAATATCGGCGACGTCTGGAAGCACCTGCCGCTCTGTGAGGTCCTGGCCATCGAGCAGCCGACCGCCTATATCGAGACCAACGCGGCCTATGCTGCCTACGCGCTAGAGGGCACGCCGCGACAGCGCTATGGCGTCGGCCACACTTACGCACACGCGAACCGAGCTCCCGCCGTCGACAGCTCCCGCTATCTGGCGCTTCTCCGGGCGGTGAATGCCGGCTTAACTGAGCCCCGTACTTACTTGGGATCGTCCGCGCTGGCGATGCAGATCCTGGGAGACAGCTGCGAGCGGTACATCCTCCTCGATATCGAGGCGCCCGCGCTGGCGAACGACGTCGCCTATGCCGGCGCCTTGGGCCTGACCGGCAAGGTGGAAACACTGCTGGGCGACTCGATCGCTGGCACACTCTCCATGCTGCCCCGGTTGGAGCGCGACGTCTTTATCCACATCGATCCCTATGCGATCTTCGAACCGAACGTAGCCGGGCAGACCTATTTCGACGTCTTCCTAGCAACCGCGAGGCGTGGCATACGGTGCATGCTCTGGTATGGCTATTTCACCGGCAACGAGCGAGCGCTGCTGGCGACGCGCATCAGAGACGCCATCGTCGACGGCCCAGGTGTCACCGCCGGTCAGGTCTACGGCGTCGACGTCACGATGGCATTGTTGCAGCCCGACACCATAGTCGCCAACCCCGGCATCGTGGGCTGCACCGTGCTGACGGCAAACCTGTCGCAAGCCTCGCGAGAGGCCGTCGCGGCCTTGGGCCAGGGCCTCGTTACGGTCTATGAGGACGATGTCACCTTTGAGGAACACCCAGGCCGTCTACGTATGTCAGTGCTGGTCCTCTAGCACTGGAACCGAGAGCCGCCTAGCCGGCTGCGCAGCAGAGCTATGTTGGGCGGCTAGCTGAGCCGCCCCACCGCAGTAGGCTTCGCTCAGGCGTAGACCACGCCGGTGTTCTGGGCGTTGGCCGTTCGTGAGGTGATCGACGGCGACTACGACCGGGGCCACGCTATAGACTCCTTCCGCTGGACGGCAACGGTGACCTCGCTGCGGTTGTGAAAGAGCTGTCGGGCGCCTATGATCTCGTAGGTACGGCCCAACATCTCAAGCGCCGTCTGGAGCGGCGACACAAAGTCGCGCTTGGGCAGCTTCAATGTTATCAGGCCCCACCCTCTGGGATGCAAGTGTTCGACGGCCCGCCCCATCAGCCGCGCCGAATCGCGAGCGTCCATCCGGATGTCATTCACGATGATGTCGAAGATCCCCTCGGCGGAAGGTAGAAAGTCCTCCGCGAGTTGTCTGACGTGTCGGATCCCGTCGTCGTCCTCCAGGCGCGGGTCTAGGGCCGCAGGGTCCACCGCAACCACACGGACACCGCGCTGGCGCAACACACGGGTCCAACCACCGGGCGCAGCACCCAGATCCAGGGCAGTCCGGGCGCCGGCAACGTCCAGGTCAAAGACCTCCAGGGCCTCGAGAAGCTTGAACTCGGCCCGGCTGATCTGCCCCTTCTCCTGCCGGAAGCGCCGCGCACCGCCGGCCCAGTCACTCAGGTTATCCGCCGCGAGAGAGAGCCCCAAGTACCCCATCTGAGGCGTGGCGACGATGGAGAGCACCTGCACGGGATTGCGCACGTCAAGAGGCGCACCGCCGCGCGCCAGCGCGGCGGCCGCGGGCGTGTTGACGTCGTAGGGACCGACAGACCAACCCTCTCCCAGGAACCGCGTCTGCACCGAGAAAGGCTGTTCGGCGGCAAGATCGTCGGTGAAGCCCGCAGCAGTCTCGACCAGCAAATCCACATCAGCCGCCGTCTGGGTCAATGGTACCGTAGCATGGACCGGGCAGATATGCCGGCAGAAGATGGGTGGCGTCTCCCGCAGTCTCCCAGCCAGCGCGACCCAGCTGACACTCAGCGCCACCCATCCTATATCGGGAGATAGCCACTGCAGTAACGCCGAACCCGGCGCAGCCTCCAGCATCTCCGTCAGCGCCAAGTCGCGCGAGGCGGGATCCGCCGTCATCAGGAGCTGGTCTCGATGGTCGCTTTGGGTCATGGGCTTCCTTCGCGCTGCAAACGGAAGGCACCCGTTCGACATTCCGCTGAGGGCGCCCATCCGGATGGGGGCGCTCAGCGCAGCGACAAACGGGGGCCCGGGCTGGCTCCCGCGCCACGTTGTTATTCTTGGGTAGCCAGCGTAGCCAAAATAGCATAGGTCTGGACGGATGTCAACCGGTTGGGTGGCAAACTGCCCTGATCGACTTGCAAAGTTTTCGATTCTGACTTATTATTAGTTAGAAGGCCTGCCTATGGCACTAGCCCATGGCAGCTGCCTCCCAACTGACACCCTCGAGGCGCTGCATTCGGCCTACAGGGCGCCTTGGGGCTGGAAGTCAACTATCCATCTGCAGTAAGCATACACCAACCCGCAGTCCTATAGCGCGAAGGAGGCTGTGTCCACCTGCCAATGATCTAGCATGCGTCCTCTGCTCACAAGTGAATCATCATTCCGTAACACTTACCCCAAGCGAAGTACCCGCACCTCATCGTTAGGAGAGTTACATGCGAACGCGATGGTTCAACGCTCTGACCTTGTTGGTCCTTTTGTTGGGCATGGTGTCACCCCAGACGGCACTTGCCGGTCCCGCCAAGGTGCCGCCCGTCACAGTACCATCCTCCCTCGACGCACAGGAGACTTCCCCCGCAGAGATCGAGCAGGGACTGCTGGATCAACTGACCGTCGAGGACTCCGCAGATTTCGTCGTCGTCATGGCTGAGCAGGCAGACCTGAGCGCAGCCTACAGGGTTTCAGACTGGCACGATCGAGGCCGGTACGTCTACGACACTCTGCGCAAGGTAGCAGAGCGCACGCAGGCGCCAGTCCTAGCGTACGCCAAGCGGCATGGCCTGGCCTATCAGGCCTTCTTCACGACGAACAGTGTCCACATTCAGCGCGGCACACTACGTGCCGCTCAAGATATCGCTCTCATGCCCGGTGTGATGATCATCCGTGCACCCAAGGTGATGCAGGTCGACAAGGCGGCACTCGAGGCGCAGCAGGCCCAGGCGACAACTTCCTTTGGCTGGAATCTGGATGCGCTGGAGCCCGACAGTGGGCTGTATGGTATGCAGGCAGCCCAGGTGTGGAACCAGTATGGCGTCAGAGGCAATGGTATCGTCGTCGCCAACATCGATACTGGCGTGACTTACCAACACGAGGCGCTGAATCGCCAGTACCGTGGCAATCTCGGCAGCTCCTACGAGCACGACTTCAGCTGGTACGCGCCGACCTCCGATGCAGCGGCACAGTGCGGCGGCGATGCGGCAACATCGCCCTGTGACTCCGACGGTCACGGATCCGGTACCGCCGGCATCATGGTCGGTGAGACCGCCGACCTCACCGAGCAGCTCGGCGTCGCCCCCGCAGCGGAATGGATCGCGTGCATGGGCTGTGATCTCTATGGCCCCGGCGGAGCCGGCGGCTGCTCAGAGGCGGCGCTGACCGGATGCGCCGACTGGATGGTCGCCCCCTGTCCCATCGGCGCCGATCCTGGCGACCCAAGCTGTGACCCCGATATGCGCCCCAACATCGTCAACAACTCGTGGGGCGGCACCGGCGGTGATGACTGGTATCGCGGCTATATTCAGGCCTGGACCGCTGCCGGCATCTTCCCCGCATTCTCCGCCGGCAACACGGTGGGGTGTGCGGCGGTCGGATCGCCCGGCGACAACCCGGAGGCCTTCGGGACGGCGGCCCACAACAGCACGGGCCAGAATCTCTACGCAGGTGGCCCCAGTGTATTCTTCCCCAATCCCAGCTGCGATCCCGATGCGCATGAGGTGGATCCGCATCTGAACGCGCCCACCTACGGGCGCACCGCCAGCGAGGTCCCAGGGGGTTATTACAACATCGGCGGCACCTCCGGTGCAAGCCCGCACACGGCGGGCGCAGTTGCCCTGATCTGGTCGGCGAATCCGGCGTTGATCGGCGACATCGACACCACCTTCACACTCCTCGAACAGAGCGCCGATCGCAGTTCGACGCAGCCTTGGCGTGAGGGCACCTGCGACAAGCCCGCCTGTGCCGGTGCCGATCCCTATCCGAACTACTGCTACGGATGGGGCTACCTGGACGCGTTAGCCGCTGTCGATGAAGCCATGGCGATGGCCGACAACGGCATACTTGCGGGAACGATCACGGAGACCGGTACCGGGACACCCATTGCCGATGCCCAGGTAATGGCGACCCTCAGCGTGACCCGCAGTTGGCAGACCACGACGGACGCCCGGGGCGAGTACGCGATAGCTGTGTTCAGCGGTGCGTATACGGTAGACGCGTGGAAGTACGGCTATCTGCCGGTCCAGGTCACTGGTGTCGACGTGACAACAGATATGACCACCACGTTGGACCTCGAGCTGCCGCAGGCGACTTACTACACCGTCGACGGCACCGTTACCGATGCCAACACCGGATGGCCCCTCTATGCCCAGATCGATATCGCCGGCTATCCGGCCAGCCCTGTGTGGACTGACCCTGAGACCGGCGCCTATAGCGTCGATCTAGCTGAGGGCGTGGACTACGTCTTCACCGTCAGCGCGTGGGTCGACGGCTATGAACCGGCTTCACGTTCCGTCAGTGCGCTCACCGCTGACCGTACCGAGGATTTCGCGCTGGACGCAGAAGCCTCGTGTACGGCGCCCGGCTACGCGTTTGTTGACGGCGTCTTCCAGTCGTTCGAGGGCTCGTTCCCACCGGCAGCTTGGACCGTCGTGAACAACGGTGGGCAATGCACGTGGGTCGGCAATGACCCCGGTGGCCGCGGCAATATGACTGGTGGCGCCGGCGCTTTCGCCATCGCCGATAGCGATGCCTGCGG
>JAFGNI010000088.1 GCA_016927095.1 Anaerolineae bacterium
CTGATTCTCTGATTCGCCGATCAAGTGTATAACACTCCTATCTTGGTCAGGAGGTCTGCACATGGCCCAGTCGAGCGTCTATGAGACCGTGATGGTGCAGTTCAGCAAGGCGGCGGATCTAATGGGACTGGATCCCGAGATCCGAAAGATCCTGTCCAGCACGACGAATGAGATCGTCGTCAACTTCCCTGTCGTGATGGATAGTGGCTGCATACAGATGTTCACGGGTTACAGGGTGCAACATAACAACGTGTTAGGCCCCTACAAGGGAGGCCTGCGCTTTCACCCGGCGGTGAACATCGACGAGGTCCGTGCGTTGGCGGCCTGGATGACGTGGAAGACGGCGATTGCCGGCATCCCCTATGGTGGTGCCAAGGGCGGGATCCAGATACGGCCTTGGGACTATAGTCGGGCCGAACTGGAGCGCATCACGCGGCGCTTCACGTTTGCGCTGGGCAGCAACATCGGGCCGGAGTATGACATCCCCGCGCCGGACGTCAACACCAATGCACAGATCATGGCCTGGATTCTGGATACCTACCTGCAGATGATGCCATCTTTGGAGCGCAACCGCTGCGTCCACGTTGTGACCGGCAAGCCGGTGGAGTCGGGCGGGAGCGTGGGGCGCGATAAGGCGACCGGCCAGGGCCTCGTCTACGTGCTTGAGGCGTGGGCGAAGGATTACGATTTCAACCTGAATGGTGCGACGTACATCATCCAGGGCTTTGGGAATGTGGGTTCGTGGTCGGCGCGCCTGCTTAAGCCGCTCGGCGCTGTTCTGGTTGGCATCGAGGATCACTCGGGCGCGATGGTGAACCCTGATGGGATCGATCCCGATGCGCTGGCTGCCTACGTGGCAGAGCACGGTCGAGCGCAGGGATTTGGCGGCGGTCAGGCGGTGGATCACGACACATTCCTGGGTACTCACGCCGACTTCTTCATCCAGGCTGCGCTGGAGAACCAGATCACGGCGAAGACCGCACCCCTCCTGAACGTCAAGTTGGTGGTCGAGGGTGCCAATGGCCCGACCGACGTCGATGGGGATAGGATCCTGGAGGAGAAAGGGATCCTGGTGCTCCCGGATGTGCTGTGCAATGCGGGTGGCGTCATCGTTAGCTACTTCGAGTGGCTACAGAACAAGCGCAGCGAGTTCTGGGACCTGGGTGAGGTTGATGCGAGACTGCTTAAGCAGATCCTGGGCGCCTATCGCCGTGTGCGGGATGCTGTGCGCCGCCACGGGACGGACTGGCGCACGGGGGCCTACATCGTGGCGCTCGATCGACTACAGACCGTGTACCGGGAGCGGGGCATTTTCCCGTGAGCCGGCGTCGACCCAGGAACAGGGATCAGTCCGTAGTCATCGTTCGCTGCGCGCTGTCTATCTTCGGAGGTGCCACTTGAAGCAGGTTCACAGCCTGGCTGGCCTTGACTGGTGTGTGGCAGGTTTTCAGCCGCACGCGTGGCGATTTGAGCCCGCTATCGAGATCAACGCGACGACGCGTGCTGAGATCGCGGCGATTCCTGCGCGCGTGCCGGGATCGGTACAGCAGGCGCTGCTCGATGCCGGGGAACTCCCCGACTGGGCCGTCGGGCTCAACGCGGCGCAGTGTGAGTGGGTCGAGAACCGGCACTGGATCTATGAGGTGATCATCCCTGACGCGTGGTTCGTGGACGGGGCTTCGGCACGGCTACGTTGCCTTGGCCTCGACGGCAACGGTGTTATCCGGGTGAACGGCACGGAAGTGAGAGCCTTTGATAACAGCTTCCTGCCTTGCGAGGTCGACCTTACGCCGCATCTGAAAGCGTCGGGGAACCGCCTTCAGTTTGTCTTTGAGTGCCCTCCCCGCTGGCTGGGACAGTTTGGCTATACCTCACGCATGACCCAGTGGAAGACCCGTTTCAACTACACCTGGGACTGGACCGCACGACTCGTTCAGATAGGGATCTGGGATGGGGTGTTCCTGGAGATCATCGATGCTGCTGAGATCTCTGCGCTCAATGTCACAACCGATGCCAGCTACGATCCTCCGGCCGGCGTGCTCCGTGTCTCCGGTGAGGTCAAGGGGCAGGCTGCGTCGTTGCGCTGTACGCTGGTTCCGGCCGGGGCTGTTGCTGATAAGGCGCCGGTCCGTGAGGAGGTGCTGGCTCTTGACGATGAGGTTGGGGCCTTTGCCCTGACCTGGCAGGATCTCGAGATCATGCTCTGGTGGCCCAACGGCGAGGGGCGCCAGCCGCTCTACACCGTTACCATTGATCTGCTGGATGAGACCGGCACGCGGCTAGATCGTGCAGAGCGTACGGTGGGGTTCCGGCGTGTCGAGTGGCGTCCTTGTGATGGGGCGCCGGAGGGTGCTGATCCGTGGATATGCGTGGTGAACGGGCGGGCGATCTTTCTCCAGGGGATCAATTGGACCCCCATCCGCCCGAATTTCGCCGACGTGGATGAGGCCGCTGTTGAGCGGCGCCTGGGGCTCTACCGAGACCTGCACGTGAATCTGTTGCGCGTCTGGGGAGGCGCGGTACTGGAAAAGGAGCATTTCTACAGCCTGTGCGATGCACTCGGATTGCTCGTCTGGCAGGAGTTCCCCCTTTCATCGTCCGGGATTGACAACTACGCGCCCGACGATCCCGCAAGCATCGCCACGCAGGTTGAGATCGCGCGCTCCTACATCACAAGGCGCCGGCATCATGCGTCGCTCCTGGTCTGGTGTGGGGGTAATGAGCTGATGGACGATCGAGATGGAGACCGGTCTCGCGGGGGACAGCCTCTTGGGTTGGAGCATCCGTTGCTGCACGCGTTCGCCGAGGTTGTTGGAGAGATGGATCCTGCGCGGCGGTTCTTGCCGACCTCGGCTTCGGGCCCCCGTTTCTCGGGCGATCAGAACGAGGTCGGTCAGGGGATCCACTGGGATGTCCACGGGCCATGGAAGGTCGAGGGCGCGCTCGATGAGGCGTGGGCCTCGTATTGGCGCGATGATGACGCGCTCATGAGGTCTGAAGTGGGAGCCCCCGGCCCCAGTTCTGCTGATCTGATCCGGTGCTACGCCGGTGATGTCGATCCCTTCCCAGGATCGGTAGCCAACGCACTTTGGCGCCGCACGTCGTGGTGGGTCGAGTGGCCGCAATTCGTGGCGGAATTCGGGCGTGAGCCGGCTACGTTGGAGGAGTATGTGGTGTGGGGGCAACAGCGCCAGGCGCACATCCTGTCGACAGCGGCTGCTGCGTGCAAGGGCCGGTTCCCCCGTTGCGGGGGGTTCATCGTCTGGATGGGCCACGACAGTTTCCCCTGCACCGCGAACACGTCGATCATTGACTTTGAAGGGAATCCAAAACCCGCAGCGTTCGCGCTGGCGGCGATTTTTGCAAAGGTGGGGAGGTGAAGATGACCGAAGAGACAGGCAAGATCATCGTGTATGGCGCCGCCTGGTGTCCGGACGTGCTGATGACCCGAGCGTTTCTCGATCGCCACGGCTTTGCGTATGAGTATCGGGATATCGACAAGGACGAGGGCGCGATGGACGCTCTTCTGGCGTTGCGTGGGAAGGAATGGGTGGTGCCGACGTTGGTGTTGCCGGACGGGACGATTCTCGACAACCCCCCGAGACGTGATCTCAGGGATATCCTGGGCACCCGAGGGCGCCCGGCTGCTCCGTGAACGACAAGCAAAACGCCCGGCAGATCATCGCCTTCGGCGCTCCGGAGCGGGTGATGACAGGCGTGCCTGCCCATGGCGTCGCGTTCTATGGGGCCAACCACGAAGGATTCCCCGAGACGGCTAACGGCGACGGTGGGGGACATCACCTGCCGGTAGGCTCGGAGTGGACGGACATCTGGGGCGTGCGGTGGCGCCGGGAACAGGAAGGCGTGATGGGCTTTCCTCGGGGAAACCCCCTTGCGGACCTGCCCGGAGCGCTCGATCATTACGCATGGCCTGATCCTGACGACCCACGAATCTGCAACAGGATCTACGAGCAGGCACAGGGCTGGAAGAGGCGGCAGTCGTTTCTTGTCGGGTCGCACCGCGATACGCTCTGGGAGAAGAGCTACATGCTGGTCGGGATGGAGACGATGATGGTCAGTTTCCACCTGACGCCTGCGGCGGCTCGTGAGGTGCTGCACCGGATCATGGACTTTCACCTGGGCATTGCGCGCCACTATGCTGCGGTCGGCGTCGAGATGGTGACGATGACGGATGACCTGGGCACGCAGCGCGGGCTCTTGCTCTCGCCGCAGGTCATCAACGCGTTTCTCGTGCCGGAGTACACACGGCTGTTTGCGTTCTATAAGGAGCGCGGTGTGCTGGTGAACTTCCACAGTTGTGGGCATATCCTGCCGCTCGTGGATATGTTCATAGACCTCGGTGTGGATATCCTGAACCCTGTGCAGGCAACGGCGAACGATCTCGACGAACTCCGGCGCCGGACGCAAGGGAGAATGGCGCTGCAGGGCGGCGTCAGCTCGGCGACAGTGGTGCATGGGCCGGTAGAGGCTATCCGTGCCGAGGTGAAGCAGCGGCTCTGGCAGCTCGGCCGAGAGGGCGGTTACTTCTGTTGTCCCGATCAGGGGATGCCCTGGCCTGAGGCACACATTCAGGCGCTGCACGATGCGGTCAGGGATCTGGGGGCGTATCCCCTGGACCCGCCAGGCCGGTAAAGGCACCGGAAGGAGGACATTCATGATACCAAGCGTGATTGCGGA
>JAFGNI010000572.1 GCA_016927095.1 Anaerolineae bacterium
ATGCTGAACACATCAAAGGTGCGCATCCCCTCGACGGCCCACGCCGGAGGCACGCTCTGGTAGCGGATGCCCAGGTTGAGGTGATGGGGGTCGACGCGGCGACAAGCCTCGCTGAGTGTGCCAAAGTAACGGACAACCATTTTCTCGCTGAACGCGGCCAGATCCGCCTCCGCAGCCTCGGTCAGCCGGCGCTGCCACCTCCCCGCGCCTATCTCGTCGAAGGAGACCTCGAACCCCCAAGCCTCGGACAACGCCTGCTCGGGAGCGTAGCGCTCCTGCAGAAAACCGACCAAGGCCTCGCGTGCATAGCAGGTCTCGGTGCTGTAGAGCATCCCGGCAGCCGGCGTCTCCTGAGCGAAGCCCCAGGTTGGCTCATTCATCAGGAAGTAGCCCATGAAGGCCGGATCGTCCACGGTACTGGCCAACTGCTCGGCAAAGGCGGCAGCAGCGTCCTGAAAAGCGGGATGGTAGACATCGGGGAAGTCGCGATAGACGTTCGGCACCATATGCAGCGCTTCGGTGTCCATGGGCCGCGTGTAGGGCATCTTACCCCGCGCGATCTCCCAATCCGACCAATTCGCCACCGTATTGAAACCAAAACTTCGTAGCTGCGACAGGACGATCGTCGCCCAGTTGCCCTCCGCCTCCTCTGGGCCAAAGGCCCGGATGAAGTTCGCCTTGAGGTAATTCATCGAGGTCCACTCCCCGGCACGGAGCGTCGTATCGTAGTCGTCGCCGGGCTCGGGCAGCCAGAGCAGCGCATCCTCCAGCCCTTCGTAGGCGCTGTCGATGCTGAACCGGACGCAGTCGAGGCCTGAGGACCAAAACAGGAAGCCGTCGGGATCCACCAGCCACCAGCGCTCGCCATCGTGGTGTGTGCGGAAGAATCCTGTAGCCTCGACCTGGCGCGCCTTCCATCCACCCCAGCGGGAGTACGGCTCGGGGAGCTGCTGTGCCGGCGCATCAGCCAGTTGTCCTTCCAGCCGTGTGGTCAGGACATCCGCAGACGAGGTCCTCCCTCGCCAGGCGTGCAGGGCGCTCTGCCCGAGCTCGTCGAGCAGGACACCCTTGGGCAGGATCAGCCGGTCGAGCTTGGACGGCGCCGCCACGGAAGCTGTGACCGGCGTCACGCAGAAACGCGCCGTCTCCGCCCCCTTGCGGAGCACCTCAATCCGCATGCGATCCACCTTGCGCAGATCCACGCGGTCTCCGCCACAGAGCGGCTTCAGCCAGGCTCCTTCCCGCGGATAGCGCCAGCGGTTCTGATTCACCGCCTCCAACGGCACCCGCATCCGGGCCGAGCACTGGTTCAGGAATCCAAAGGTCAGCCGGAAGATCGGCCCGTCGTCCCCTTCTTGCAGATGAAGCACGAAGACCACTAGCTGCGACCCATCGAGCAGCCAGTCCGCGCTCAAGTACTGGGCGGCTGCCAGTGTACCTTCTGGAAAGGTATAGGTCAGTCCACCACCGACCTCGTCGGTCTCGTACCAGACAGCACCGGGGATCAAGGCCTCCCCTTCGACCTGCTTGAGCCCTTTGGTCATGCCCGCAGGCACCAACGTCATCGGCAACTGTGTGTTGGTCACTGTGCACCCTCCTTAAGTCTGTACGTACGATCACATCTACCACCGGCTCAGCCCTTGAGCCGGGTTCTGCCGCTCCTGTAAGTCGCTGCGCATCGCGGCGGGACGGGCTGACAGCCCGTCCTACATGAACCTCATCGTCTCCATGCCATTGCGCGTCAGCTTACAGCCATCTGGCATCCGGTATCCGGCATCTGGCATCATGCCCCCAGCTTCACCACGCATCCCTCCGCCATCGACCGGTCGGCCGAGAACCCAATCAGGTGACCGGCGATCGAATCGTTGAGGTTGGTCGTCGAGATCGAGGGAGATTCGCCGCGGATGACACGCAGGAAATCGGCGACGAGGCGCAGGTCGCCCCCACCGTGGCCTCCAAACCCGTCGTCTTCGCCGTTGCCGGTGGTGAGATCCACCACCTCCTCAGCATACTCGTGGCCCGGCCGGGGATCGATGGCGCGGACAACGAAACGGCCATCCTCAAAGGTACCCTCGATCTCACCGCGTGTGCCGACCAAATGCATGGACCGGAACGCCTTGGCTGCGCCACCTACCATGTTGTGCATAGCCGTCGCGCCGTCCGCAAACTCAACCGCCACCGTCTGGTGATCCACCACGTCGATATCGCACTTCCAGACACACCGCCCGTGAGGGCTATCACCCTTCAGGAAAGCGATCTTGTCCTCCAGTGTCGCCAATTCGAGGTGCTCAAGGCCCTCCCAGACATAGAATGCCCACCGGTCGGGATGGTCGATGTAGTGCTTGCGGGCCGAGTAGAGACAGTCAGGTTCGATGGGACAATCGACGAGGCAGCGTGTGCCGGCACCGGGCGGCGCCTTCTCAGGGCGAAACTGGAAGTTGCTGCCGAAACTGGACACGGCGCGGGGTTTCACCCCGCTCTTCATCCAAGTGATCAGGTCGAGATCGTGGCAGCACTTAGCCATCAACATAGAGGCGTAGCCATGGGTCTCCTTGGCCCACTTACCACGCACGAAGGCAACCGCCATATGATGGTAGGAGACGTGCTCCACCGTCTGGACACTGAGAATCTCACCGATAGCACCATCAAGCACCCGCTGCCGGATCGCCTGATAGAATGGCGCAAAGCGCAGGACGTGACAGATCATGACCGTGCTATCGTTGCGCCCCGCAGCCTCCACTAGGGTCCACATCTCGGCCTCAGACGCGGCGAAAGGCTTCTCCAGCAGCATATCATAACCGGCATCCAGAAGGGGTACGGAGGTCTCCACATGCTGGTGGTCCATCGTGCCGTTGATGACGACGTCGGCAAACTTCGGCGCCGCGGCGAGCGCCTCAGCCGTGGCGAAACAGTGTTCCGGCGGCAGGTTATAGAGCTGCGCTACGAGGTCTCGCCGGTGCGCAACCGGATCAGCAACCCCGACGATCTGCAGCTCGTCCGGGTGCTGCTGCGCATAGGACGCGTAGAGTAGGGCACGGTGACCGGCGCCCACGACGATGGCAGTTGTAGGGGACATGATCTTGAACCTCGGAAAAGTGATAGAGATAGGGCGGGCCAACCGGAGCCTGGTCGGCCCGCCGGAGGGATTACAGGTTGAAGAGGCGCGCGGCGTTGCCGCCCATCACCATCGACATCTCGGCTTCCGTAACCTCATAAGTCAGAAGTGCCTCATACCACGCCCTCACGACGTGAGGGCGCTGGAACGGGGCATCGGTGCCAAAGAGAACGCGATCGGCGCCCAGCTGCTGGATCGCATAGAGCACGGCCTTGTCGTTGGTAGCGCTACCGATCAAGTACACATTCGGACACTCCTGCGCGACCTCGACCACCGCTTGGTTCATGTCCCAGTCGGTCATGCCCATATGGACCATCAGGATGGTCATCTCGGGGTAACGCTTGGCAATCTTGCGCGCCCGCAGAGGATGGGTTCGCTCGTAGGCGTCCGGACCGATGTGAAAAGCCAGCATCTTGCCGGTCTTGGCGATCTCCTCGACCACGGGCAGGGCAAGCTCCGGATCATCGATCTTGTAGAAATTCTGGGCGCCGTTTAGCTTGACGCCGTAGAAGCCGTATTCCTCCGCACACAGCTTCACCATCTTCTTAGCGTGATCGACACCCACGGTAGGATCGGCCCAGCCGAAGCCCAAGAACTTGTCGGGATGCGCCTGGACGGCGTCGTAGACGAAACGCAGATGTCCCTCAATGCCCTCACCTTCGTAGTCGGGCTTGAGCCAGGTCAATGTCTTGTCGATGCCCGCACGCTCCATGCGGGCAAGGTGCTTCTCCAGCGTGAACTCGCCGCCGGTTGGTGCAATGTGGGTATCCGCGTCAATGATCATGAGCTTTATGTCTCCTCTGCCATTCCAAGCCCCTTGAGCTTTCGGTAAAGCTCAAGGGGCTGATCCTTACAGTCCCAACCTTGCCTTCTTCACCCGCACCTTGTCGGCCTTGGCCTCCCCATCCGGCAGGCCTGGGGTGTGCACCACAAAGTGGAAGTAGTCCTGCGACGCCGCCAGGAACGTATGGGCCTCGCCGGGCTCGATCACCAGCACATCATTCTGGCTCAACCGCACAGTCTCCGTTTCGATGCGCACATCCACCTCACCCCGCGCGACCATGTAGATCTCGGTGATCCGCTCGTGATAGTGCGGATCGTTGATGCCTTGGTTGGCATACCCTACCGAGATACTCACGCTGGAGTTCCACGGGCCGATACACCAACCCTTTGCCAGTTCAGATGACGCCCGCTCGATGTGCATCGGTGCCTCCGAATGACCATACTGAGCATCTCTACAGACGACGACGCGCGATCGATCAACCTACGAACCCAGCTTCACCTTCACCTCTACATCCGTAGTTCCTTCAGCCGGCAGCGGGATCACCGTCCCTGCTACCGGCGCACCATCGACAGTCAATGCCACGGCATTGCCCGGGCCCAACCGCGACACCTCTATATGGTAGGTCACGCCGCGGAAAACGCGGGTTGCGGTGAAGCCGTCCCACCCCTC
>JAFGNI010000573.1 GCA_016927095.1 Anaerolineae bacterium
GAGGCATGCCGTGGCGTTGACGATCATAACCGATCCACTATACTACGTGCTGCAATCCTGAGCCTACCCCAAGGAGAATGCGATGAAAATCGTGACGTACTTGATCGCAGCCGTGGTAGCCTTCTTCGGCTTCATGTTCGTCGTCGGATCGCAGGGCCAGTTCATCCGCATCGTCGTGGGCGTGATCCTGTTCGGTGCGGCGGGCGTGCTGGTCTACCTCACCCGGGTCCGACCGACTAAGGAAGAGGTCACCCACATCCAGAAGATCGACCTGACCGGCGATGTGCAACTGGAGCAGATGAAATGCCAGTCCTGTGGCGGCGCCTTGAGCAAGGAGAACCTAGAGGTCAGGGCGGGCGCCATCTTCGTCGATTGTCCGTACTGTGGGGCCTCGTATCAGATCGAAGAAGCACCGAAGTGGTAAGTCACCAGGGGCGATGAAACTCAGCAAACCCTGGACAACCTTCATCACCCAAGCTCGCGAACTCGCCAGCCGTCGCGACGTCCCTTGGGCCCCGATCCGAACGCCCTCGCCCGGACTCCACACCTATCCGATCTCGCTCAACGGCGGTCAGCGGCGGGTCCATCTGCGCGTCCACGAGGACGGGTCCGGCGTGCTCTTCATCGACGTCACAGAGGTGATCCACCTCAACGCGACCGCCGTGCATATGGTGAAGCTGGCGCTGGACGGCGTGCCGATGGCGGATGCCGAGAAGGCGCTCCAACGGCAGTACCGGGGCGTATCGCGCTCCGAGCTGCAGCAGGGGCTGGCCCGTATGTACGAGATTGTGCGGGAGCTGCAGGAGAGCAACGGCTGTCCCACGTGCGCGATGGCGCCTGAGCTGGAGTTCCGCCCCGTCTTCAGCACCCCAGTCACCGCGCCGTATAAGGCCGACATCGCGCTGACCTACGCGTGCAACAACGCGTGTCCTCACTGCTATAACGAGCCGGACCGGTTCGCGATGGCGCCACTCTCACACGACGACTGGTTCCGCGTTTTGGACAAGCTCCACGCCATCGGCATCCCCCATCTCATCTTGACCGGCGGCGAGCCGACGCTGCTGCCGCTGCTGCCGACACTGGTGCGCCGCGCCAACCGGCTGGGCCACATCGTCGGGATGAACACCAACGGGCGCCGCCTGTCGAATCCCGATCTGGTCAACAGCCTGGTCGCTGCAGGGCTCAACCACATCCAGGTCACGCTGGCGTCATGCTATCCTGCGGTCCACGATGCGATGGTGGGGACCGAAGGCGCCTTCAGGGAGACCGTCGACGGCATCCAAAACGCCCTCGCCGCCGGGCTCCACACCATCACGAACACGACTTTGACGAAGCAGAATCAGGACCACGCCCTGGATATCATCCAGTTTGTGCACGATCTAGGGCTCACGACCTTCGCGATGAACGGTATGATCTATGCCGGCGGCGGCACCCACACCCCCGATGCGATCCCGGCGGAGGAGATGAAGGCGCTCCTGGCAGCGGTCCGCGACAAGGCCGAGGCGCTGGGCATGCGCTTCCTTTGGTACACCGTGACGGACTACTGCCAGCTGTCGCCGGTGGCATTGGGGCTCGATCCCAAGCGATGCAACGCCGCGGAGTACTCGATCTGTATCGAGCCCAATGGCGACGTGTTGCCCTGTCAATCGTATTATGTATCAGCGGGCAACATCCTGACCGATCCGTGGGAGACGATCTGGAACAGCGCACTCTTCCGGTCCTTCAGGGAGCGCGAGACAGATCCAGAAGCTGCCGGTCTGCCCAAAGCGTGCTGGGACTGCCCGGACCTGGAGATGTGTGGCGGCGGGTGCCGGCTCGAACGGGAGGCCCGCGCCCGGGGTGTCAGGCCCGCGGAACAGGGGTGCGCGCGAGCGCGCCTCCGGGCATCAGGACAGCGCGCCAGCATCAGAGCGCCGCGGGGCGTCATCGAGCAGGCGCCTACGCCTGTCGGACCTTCAGACTGATACCGTTCAGGGGAAGCGACACGATTGGACAAGATGCGCGAGACAGACCAACCCGAGACACCCTTTGTCCTCGACGACATACCCTTTGCGCCGGCGCTGGCGCCGCTGAAGAAGCGGCTGCGCATCAAGGACGGCAGTCGCTCTGAGGCCGAGCTGGCGGCGTTGTTGCCCGCAGCGGCGGCGATCGCGAAGCCCAAGGCCCTCTATCGCCTGGTCTACATCGATGAGAAAGCGCCCGAGGCCGTGACCCTCTCCGGGGTGACGCTGCACAGCCGCATCTTGCGCGTCAACCTCGAGGCGGCGCACCGCGCCATCGTCTACGTCGTGACCTGCGGCACGGAGCTGCACGCCTGGGGGGAGGGGCTGGACGACATGGTGCACCAGTATTGGGCGGACACGATCAAGGAGATGGCGCTGGGTGCCGCGATTCAAACCCTTCACGCGCACCTAGCTGCTTGTTACGAGCTGGGGAAGACCGCGGCGATGTCGCCCGGCTCCTTGGCCGACTGGCCCATCCGCGAACAGCGCCCACTCTTCAAGCTCTTGGGCGATCCAGAGGCCGCCATCGGCGTCAAGCTGACGGAAAGCTTCCTGATGATCCCCAACAAAAGCGTCTCCGGCATTCGATTCCCCACCGAGGAGAGCTTTGAGAGCTGCCAGCTCTGCCCAAGGGAGAGCTGCCCAGGCCGCCGTGCGGCCTATGAGCCCGATCTCTACGACATGAAGTACCAGTGAAGGTGATATCCATCGTCAGGAGGACACCATGAAGGACTGGCTCAAGCGATTACTGACGCTTCAACCCGCGGAGACCGCGACACCCGTCATGCCGGGGCTCTACCACGCGGTGCACGAGACCGACCAGGCCTTCGCGCGATTCCACCTCCGGGTGGAGAACGACGGTACCGGCATGCTGATCGCCAATGCAATGGCGGCAGCGCAACTGACCTCCACCGGCGTGGTTATCGCCAAGGGGCTGCTGGAGGGCAAATCCGAGGATCAGGTCCTCGCACAGCTGCGGCAGCACTTCGGCGGGGCGCGCGAGGAGGTCATGCGAGCCGACATCGCGCGCGTGAACCAATTGATCGAACAGATCAAGGCGCCCGGCGATACCTATCCCGTCTTCAACCTCGAGGATGCAGCCACGTCCCCTTACAGCGCGGCCCTGATCGCCCCGCTCCAAGCCTCCGTGCCCCTGGGCGCGCCCGACCAGATGCTGGCCATTCTCGACCGGCTGTGGGAGGCCGGTATCCCGCACGTCGTCTTCCTGGCAGCACCAGGGTTCGCGCCGGGACACCTGATCCGCGCCGTCGAGCGGGCCGAGGACATCGGGATGATTGCCGGCGTGCGGAGCCGGGCCAGCGAGCTCGATGACGAGGGCTTTATGGCGGATCTACGGCAAGCGGGTATCGATCACGTCACCTTCCTCTACGCAGCGAACGATCCGGCGATTCACGACGCGCTGTGTGGCGCCGGGGACTGGGCCGCGGCGGAGCGCCTGCTGGCGTGGCTGGAGGAATACCAGATCAGCGCTGTCGCCGAGGTGCCCCTGGTCCAGACAACGCTGGACGTCCTGGAGGAGACCGTGGAGGCGCTGCTCTCGAAGGGCGCGGACAACCTCTCCTTCGTCGCTTACCCGACGACGGAGGGTGCGCTGGCCCAGGAGGAAGGCATCTTCACTGCCGACGGCATGGCGCAGGTGGCGACCACGGTTGAGGAGACGGCAAACCTGGCGCAGGCTAGGTTCATGTGGAACCCCCCGGTGGC
>JAFGNI010000574.1 GCA_016927095.1 Anaerolineae bacterium
ATGGCGCCAAAGCAGTGGTGGCTAGGAACGACTGCCCAGCAGCACAGCGCTGTGCTCGTCGATATCGATAGTGCCGCTCAACCGGATAGCCGCCTCGAAGTGCTCGTGAGCAATGGCTGGGAGGTTTCTGTCATTGACAGCCAAGGGCGACAGCTGACCTGGGATGGCGTGGGCGACAACCCTGCATCACTGCCGACGTATCTCACCTCATATAGCCTGGTGGCTCCTCCGGCAGTTGGCGATGTGGATGGCGATGGTCAGCTGGAGTTGGTTGCGGGCGGCGCTTCTTCCGGCGGCAATCAGGCGGCGATCTATGTGTGGGCTCTAGGATCATCCGAGGTCACCGGTTCGGCGGCTGAGTGGCCTATGTACAAGCGGAGCAGCCTGAGATCCAGTCTACTGGATACCGGGAAGTACAATGATGCGATCGTCGTAGGGCTGGAGTTGCCTGATTCACTCTTGCCTCGGGCGTGTGGTGAGGCGCGTGTGACCTTCCGCAACGTAGGATTGTCGACGTGGCGAACAGACACCAACCACCGGCTGGGTGCTCTGGGCGAATCCAGCGAGGTATTCTCGCTGGCGTCTCGACTCTCGCTTTCGCAGGCTACTGGAGCCGGTGACGAGGCTACGTATCAGTTCCAGCTATGTGCGCCGTCAGATGACGGGTACTACACGCTAGATCTGCGGATGGTACAAGATGGCGTCGGATGGTTCGGTGCCAGGGTGTTGCGGAAGATCCGGGTCGGCAATGCGCCTGCCTTCCATGTGCTTCATACGAGTAGCGGCGGCACCGGAGGTGTCGTACCGGAAGGGCTGGCGGAGCAGATCGCCCCACCGGACTACAATCACTGGGGAAATGTGCGGGCCTTTGCCCTGAAGCACGATGGCGCCGGCTACTACCTGCTGGATGGTCCCGGGGGCGATGTTATCTGGGCAGGGACGGCTGAAGATGTCGGCAGCGTCGGGACTTCTCCGGCGGTCGATATTGAGCTGAGCCCCGATGGGCAGGGCTATTACCTGGTGGATGCCTATGGGCGACTATCGCTACCTTCCAGTTCACCCGATATCTCCCCCCGACCGCCCACGTTTGGTGACGATCGGGTACGGTCGCTCGCAGTTGTGCCGGGCAGCCGGGTTGGCGTCTATGTCCTGGACAAGTACGGTAGGGTCTATGCCGGTGGTGGGGCGCAACTACCCGCCCCAGGAACGCCGGTCTTCGACGCCCCCATAGCCAAGAGGATCCAGGTGCAGCCGGATGGCACGGGGTACTACGTCTTGGATGCCTATGGTCGCGTCCACAATGGTGGCGGGGCACCGCCAATCTCACCCAACTACGACCACCACCTTGGGGAGGACTGGGCCAGGGACTTCGAGCTCACCGATGATGGTGAGGGGTACTTCCTGCTGGACAGGTCAGGGCAGATTCACACCGGCGGCAATGCTGTAGACTACCCGGAGCGGAACCCAGTCAGCATCGGCATGGGGGAGGCGATTGACCTCGAGGTGTATGACAGTGGCTTCAGGACGGCGGTTTTCGATGCTGCTGTGGACGCCAATTCGGTGTGGATGGTGGGGCAGAACGAAAGCGACCTTCCCTCCGTGACGTTCCCGGTGCGGAACCTGGGCATGGGGGGAGCGCTGAACTGGACGGCGTCCGTTGTTCAGGGCGGAGGCTGGTTGCAGGTCACGCCTGATCAGGGCGATACCCCGGACCAGGTGACGATACGCGTGTCGGATCTGCCCTCTCTGGGAGACTACCAGGGCGCTGTGGACTTCCACGCATCAGACGGGCAGCAGACGTGGGAGACAACTCTGACGGTCAATGTCAGGCTTATTGTGGTCGAGCGTGTGACCAAGGTGCACCTGCCGACCGTGACCAGGTAGCCAGGACTGCGCGTATTGGGTTTGGAGGCCGCCTGACCATCGCCTAACGGGATGAGGCCGTGGGTGGTTGGTGTGATCTCTGGCTTGGCGCGCGCTCTGGAGGGGAGTTACTGGGCCGTGCGGTGACCCAGGTTGATCGATCGTCTTGAGGGCCGGATAGGGCATGGTGATAGCCCTATCCGCCTTTTCCTGGTCATGACCTACCGCGACTGGTTGCCTCGCCTGGCTCCCAGGTACTCGGATATCGCGTGCAAGTACTTGCGCTCGACGCTTTCCCAGCTGTATTCTCTAAGCGTGAACGCCCGGCCTTTGCGCCCCATCCTGCGCCTTAGGTTCGGATTCTGCATCAAGAGATCCAGCGCGGTCCGGAATTCCTCGTAGTCCTCGTAGTACAAGCCCCCGTCGCTTCGTAGGCACTGTTGTCGCAGGACATCACAGGCACCATTGACGAGGACCGGTTTGCCCATCAGCCAGGCCTCGAGCAAGACCATCGACAGGCTCTCGTAACGAGAGGGCAGCACCAACAGCGAGCAAGCGGACAGGGCATCGAATTTGTCGGCCTCGGACACGAATCCGAGTGGTATGATATCGGCTTGCCTCGTCACGGAGTAGGGGCCCTTCCCTAACAGCAGCAGCTTGACGGTGCTGTTGGCAGATGCTTTGTAGCGTTGGAAGTAGCTAAGAAGCTCGCCCACATTCTTCGAGGCATCCACACGACCAACGTAGAGGATGAAGTCTCCGTCAATGCCGTACTTATTCCGGAACCGGTCCTCATCGGAAGCTTCGGGCACGTTGATGCCTGATCCAACGACCGCCGAGGGCACGCCGTGGTTCTGGAAGACGGTGTGGACCAGGCCCCGTTCCGTCTCGGTCAAGTACAGCATGTAGCGAGGCATATGGAAGATGGGTCGGAAGATGGGGAGATAGAGCGTCGGCTCGTCATGGGCCGTGGGCACCAACATAGCTCTGTCGGGGACAAGCTGCAGACCGTAGTAGGTTGTTGCATAGAGATACGTGAAGAACACGAAGACATCGAAGTCTTCACGCCTGCGCTCGATCTCAGCTAGAAGCTTTGTGCTGATGGGTCCCTGTTCGTTCATCCAGGCCAGCTCGTCCAGATAGGAGTGCGGCTGATAGAGTGTCTTCTCTGTGATCTCCGCGAAACGCGTTGGGCTGCGGGGTGCATCCACCGCAAAGCGGTGCACAAGAACACCGTTGAGTGTCTCATCCCCGCTAGGATAGACGTTGTTCCAGACCATGTAGTCCTGCGCGCAGGTGGTGAACACGTCGACCTCAGCGTACTGCGAGAGATGCTCCGCCGTCCACCGGCAGCAGAGCTCTGCCCCCCCGTTGACCTCCAGCCCATAGCGCTGGACCACGAATGCAATGCGGAGGGTAGGGCTAGGCATCAGGGAATACACTTTCGAACAGCAGGAATAGCTGAGAAGCAAGCGTGCTTTCGGTGAAAGCTGCTGCCTGTTCGCTGCACCGTTGCACGAGTTCGGCGTATCCGGCTTCGCAGTTCCATAAATCATGGATGACCCCGGCAGCGTTCTCCGGCTTGGTCTTGTCAATGATGATACCGGCTTTGCCCATCACCTCTGGCAGGGGCGGGATGTTGTGCACGACCAACGGTGTCCCGAAGCGCATGGACTCCACAATCGGCACGCAGAAGCTCTCCCACTCAGAGGTCACTAGGGTGAACTTGGCATGCTTGTACAGACTGGTGAGCAACTCGGTGCTGTTGATCTGTTCTGTGAATAAGACACGTTCCGCCAGCTGATGGCGCCGGACATACCGGGAGATCTCGCGCTGGTAGCTCGGTGCCAGGTGCCTCCCTCCCACGAGCACGAGCACGGCATCCGGCTCAAGCTCGCGAAAATGCTTGAAGATGCCCAACATCGCTAGTATGTCCTTCTGGGGCACGATCCGTCCCACAAACAAGAGGTAGGAGAGCTTTGACAGCCACGAGGAAAGCACTTGGTCCTCAGAGCCAGTGAACCGGCTGGTGTCCACGACCAGGGGAAGCTTGTGGATGTTGCCAAAACCAAGGTTCTGCAGTTCCTGCCTGGTGAAATCTGAGTGCACGATGTTGAGATCGAAGGTCTGCTGATAGGCTGGGAGTTCCTCCACTCCTTTTCTGCAGAGGTCGGTGAGGTGTGGGTCGTAGGCCCTGACCAGGGCAG
>JAFGNI010000575.1 GCA_016927095.1 Anaerolineae bacterium
CTGTGCCTCCTGATGCCGCCTGAAAATGGTCTGTAACCGGCGCCACACCTGTTCCGTCAGGGTCGTGTCTTCTGCAGCGGTGGCGGCAGGGGCAGGCGCTTCCGGCGCAGGTCCCTCTCGAGGCGGGGTGGGTTCACGCTGTCTCTCTGATACTGGGCGCGCCGGCGTCATGCCTGCGGCAGGTATGCTCACAGGACGGGGGGACACGCGAGCTTGAGCGCCGCTAGTCGGACCGCGCTGCATCTCGGGCGCACTATCGGGTGCGGGCGCCGCCTGGCCGGTGACGACGGCCACCGGTGGCGACGCCAACTCGGCGACCGCACGAATGCCTTCGGTCGCCGCTGTGTCGACCACGACAGCTCTGCGCGCAGGCCGGGTCACTTGCGGGCTGATCTCAGTGGCAGGGGTGCTCTGCCTGCCGGCGGCGGCACCGGCGCCGCTACGGAAGAGCGTGGCTACCGAGCGGTGCCGCAGTACGCGGCGCACCAGCAGGTTCTGAGAGCCCAGCCGAGGTCCGATCGCCATGACTCTGTTGGTCTACCTGCCTCACTCGTAGGCGACAGTGATCTCGCCACAGACCAGCTCGAGCGTCTGTATCGCCACGGTCTTCGCGTCCGATTTGAGCTGTGGGCCTTGCCACTTGGTCGGGAATGCTTCGCTCAGGTGCCAGGTAAGAACCGTCTGCTTCTCTGAATCCAGGAGGGCGATCGTCACCGACTTTCGTGCCGGCGCGCCCTCCATCGACGCGAGATACCAGTCCAAGATGGTGCTCTGGCCCACGCCGTTCTTGAGCTGCAGCTTCCCCGGTTTGCGTTGTCCTGGCAGTTGGTGGACGAAGGTGTTCAATCCCCCCTCCTTCACCTGCTGCACCTCCCATTCCACCGTGGGCAGCGTGCATTCCGTGAAGGCGGCTTGGCCCTCGCCCTCCACCGATACCACAAAGCGGAAAGCGGCATTCACAATACCGCGCAGCTGATCCTCGGGCACTACCAACCTCCCCTGTCTCTATAGCCTCCAAGTCCTCCCGTCATTCCTGATGGAGGAAGGTGTCGTTCTCTGTCAATCATGAGGTCGTGCAGCAACAGGTCATAAACTCTGTCCGTTACCTGCTTGATAAGGTCATCTGTCACTGCTTGCTCGGCCTCAGGTGAAGTGCCTTCTCGTAATGGGCGTACAGGTATCTCGTCCGGCATCGCGTTTCCTCCTGTGGTACGGACTGGATCAGTGCACAGCTCAACTGCGATTCACCATGGACATGTTGGTGTCGTGCTATATACAGCACCTGTGGCTTCGCCGTCAGGCCTCACGTGGGACAGGCCAGACAGGCCGTCCCACATGAAGGCTTCTAGTGGTCAGTTAAGTTGGTTCGTAGTAACCGCTTTAGCGGTTCCGCAAGCCATGATAAGGCACCGGAACGACTGAGCCCCACACTGTGGGGGCCGTTACTACGAACCCCAAACATCAGCTTAACTGAGCACTTGGTGAAGCTGCCGAGCTCGATCGCGCGTGCCCCTGCGCGGGCCGTTATCGACAGACCCCTTACAGGCCGCCGGGCCTATGCTACGCTTCTCCGGCCTCGGGCAGCACGCGCAGATGGAGCTCCGAATGGCAGTGAGGGCACTGAGCCTCAACTACCAAGCCCTCGTAGCTGTTGAGCTGCACGTACAGGTCCTCAAGGTAGGCCAGGTCGGCGGCAAAGAGCCCCTCTACTACCTCGGTCGTCACGGTGGGCAGGCTGCCAAGGCTCACCAGGACGCGGCTCAGCAGGACGATAGGCAGGTAGGCTTCGTTGGCCTGGACCTTCGGGTGCGCTACTGCCTCGACCTCGTCGAGCGCTGTGGCCAACCGCATCCGTCCGTGACGATGCCACACCCCGCCGGCGTCTATATATCCCCGCGGCAACGTGAAGTCGATCTCAGTCTGCTGGTTCATGCGGCGCAAAGATAGTCACAAGGTGATGGGACAAACAAGGGGCGGTTGCCTAGGCGAGCCGCCCCCTGTCTCGTGTCCACGACTAGACCGCCACCCGGGTGATGTACTCGTGGGCGATCTCCAGTTCCTCGATGCCGATCTCGTTGCTATCCGATTTCGGCGCCGGGCCTGTCACCTTCACAGGCCATCCATTCTTGAATTCCCACCGCGCGACAGGATTGAGCTCCTGGTCGAACATCGTGACGGAGCCATCGTGGCGGGCATCCGCAACCTTGCCATCTTCGACCATCTTTCGCCAATCCCAGATATCCATGCTGCTAGTGATGCCGCGCTTCAGTGTGATGTTCTGCCACGTAAGACGTCCCGGTATCTTCATCACCATCTCTTGGCCCTGCTCGTTCACGACCTTGTGCTCGATGACCTCGTGTTCCGAGCCCAAGCCAGAGCATTCCGTGAAGAAACCTTTGACGACGCCCTGCACTTCGACAGCGAAGTGAAAACCTACAAGGGGATCTTCTTCAGGCATTGCGCGCTCCTTTCTTCATGCGTTAGTCGCAGGTCAGCTGCTACGCCTCGGCACTGGGGCCGGCCCACTGACTGATGCGGAAGATGACGAACTCGGCCGGCTTCACCGGGGCCATACCCACCTCGATGATCAGTTGTCCCAGATCCCTGATCTCGGGCGGGTTGAGTTCATCATCGCACTTGACGTAGAAAGCTTCGTCGGGCGTACTGCCAAAGAGCGCACCGCTGAGCCAGACCGTCCGCAGGAAGGAGGTCACATCGCGGCGAACCCTCGCCCAGAGCATGCGATCGTTGGGTTCGAAGACGACCCATTGTAGACCGACGTCCATCGAGGCCTCGGCCATGATGAAGAGACGCCGGACGTTAATGTATCGCCATGAGCCGTCGCTGCTCAAGGTCCGCCCACCCCAGACACGGATGCCCCGCCCAGGGAAGGTCCGAATGCAGTTGACGCCGATGGGGTTGAGCGTGTCCTGCTCGCCTTTGCTGATCCGCAGCTCCAGATCGATAGCACCGCGTACCACCTCATTGGCAGGCGCCTTATGGACCCCACGCTCGCCATCGACCCGGTTGTAGATGCCGGCCATATGGCCGCTGGACGGGATCAGCTTGCTGGTGCTGCCGCCGCCACTGAGGTCGGCGACCCGGATCCAGGGGTAGTAGAGGGCCGCGTAGGACGTATCGAAGTTGATGTACTGCCGCCATTCCTGCGCCTGCTGGGCATTCAGCCCCGGCGGGGTATCTAGGATGGCGAAGCGGTACTTGAGCGACTCGCAGTGCGCGATCATCGCTTC